>JAMOPB010000246.1 GCA_027064945.1 Candidatus Cloacimonadota bacterium | reverse complement strand
TTATACATACAATGAAATTGGAACTTACAGTGTAAAACTTATTGTTAGTGATGGAAATGAAAACGGCGAAATAGTTAAAAATTCTTACATCACAGTAAGCGAACCGGGAACAGAACCGATTGTTTTATTCTCAGAAAGTTTTGAATCCGGATTTGGCACTTTCGAACATATTTCTTATGCCAGCGAATCTGATTGGGAGATACATAACGATACTTCAGGCTATACCTTCCCGGAAAGTGTTCCCGAAGGAAATTTCTACGCTTATATAAATAATTACAATAGCAATGAAGCTGCTGATGATTGGTTAATCTCTCCTGAAATTAGTCTTTCCGGTTATGAAGATTGTAATTTATCTTTCAATGCTTGGACGAATTTCACCGACGATATTACGGGTTTGAAACTATATGCTTCCGCAAATGGTAATGATTGGCAGGAAGTTTCAGCCAATTTAGGTTCTAATCAAGCACAAAATTGGAACCAAAGCCCGGAAATAGATTTGTCAGATTTTTCTGATGAAGTTTACATTGCTTTCCAATATGAAACAACAGGCACATCAGGTGGTTCTTGCACAGCTTGGGCATTAGATGCAATTCAAATTTTGGGAACTATCGAAGCTGATACCGAACCAAACCAAATTGATCCGGATTTTGCGTTTAGCTCTTATCCTAATCCAATAAATTTATCAGATTCAAATAATAGTATAATTAGCTTCAATCTTCCTGAGAATTGTAATAGTGCAAATCTTAAAATCTACAATTTGAAGGGACAATTAATTAATAGCTTTAGGATAAACCCAAATAAACAAAATCAACGTATTGTTTGGAATTTAAAAGATAGAAACAATCGACAAGTTTCTTCAGGTTTATATTTGATGAAATTGAATATTGATAATAAAGAAATTAGCTTTAGAAAAACATTGATTTTAAAATAGGAGTGAAATTATGCAACTCGAAAAATTAACCTTAAAGGCTGTTCTTGAAAGATCCATTAAACTCTATTCAAATAATGAAAGTTTAAGTTGGATAGACCAAAAACCGATGCTTTTTAGTGAATTTTATGAGAAAGTAACAAAGATCCAAAATGCACTTTCACAGCAAGGAATCGCTAAAGGTGACAAAGTTGCATTGTTAAGTGAAAACCAACCTAATTGGGGAATTGTATATTTTGCCGTTACAAGTATGGGTGCAGTAATTGTACCTATGTTACCTGACTTCAAAGAACATGAAGTTCATCATATACTAAGACACTCCGAGAGTAAGGCAATTTTTGTTTCTCAAAAGTATTATAGCAAAATAGAAGATTTTTCTAATGATTCCCTTAAATTTCGATATTTGTTAGATAACCTTTCAGTTATACCTGCAGAAACAACAATTGGAAAATTAAAAGAGGTAATTTCCAAAAAAGCATCTCCATTTATTAAATTAACTCAGCAAGCTTTAGAATTCACCGGATTAAAAAAAACCGATGTTGAAGAAGATGATATAGCATGTATTATCTACACAAGCGGTACTACAGGACATTCAAAAGGAGTTGTTTTAACTCATAAAAATCTTGTTTCCGATGCTGAAATATCTTCAAAAGTTTTCCGTATCCTACCTACGGATGTGTATCTTTCTGTTTTACCACTATCTCATACATATGAATGTACTGTAGGTTTGATATTAGCAATAATGAATGGTTCAACTGTCTATTATCTGAAAAAACCACCTACAGCCAGTGTTCTTTTACCTGCTATGCAAAAGGTAAAACCTACTATCATGCTCACTGTTCCGCTGATAATTGAAAAAATATATAAAGCAAAAATAAAACCTGCTCTTACAAGTTCATCTGTGGGGAAAATTCTATTTTCTATCCCACCTTTCAGAAAAATTTTGCATAGAATTGCAGGAAAAAAATTGTATAATTCATTTGGCGGAAAATTAAGATTCTACGGAATTGGTGGCGCACTTCTTTCTGCGGAAACGGAAAAATTCCTCATCGATGCCAAATTCCCATATGCAATTGGTTATGGTCTTACAGAAACTTCTCCGCTAATTGCCGGTTGTAGTCCTTTCAAAACTAAATTCCGCTCTACAGGCTGGGTTCCGGAACCGGGAGAAATGAGGATAGCAAATCCTGATCCCATAACCGGTGAAGGAGAAATTCAGTTTAGAGGACCAAATGTGATGAAAGGATATTACAAAGATAAAGAAAAAACAAAAGAAGTTTTTACTGAAGACGGTTGGTTT
>JAMOPB010000245.1 GCA_027064945.1 Candidatus Cloacimonadota bacterium | reverse complement strand
CGATTTCTCTATTAACGGGTCACCACTATTTGAGACAGTAATAATTATATTATCATCAATATATTTTATCGAAACCGTAACTTCACCACCTTCAAGATTTGGTGATATACCATGTTTTATTGCATTCTCTACTAACGTAAGAATTATTAAGGGTGGAAGCTTAAAATTTTTGACTTCATTGATGATTTTATATGATAACCTTTTGTCTAATCGGATAGATTCTATGTTCAAATATTGTTCTACAACTTCTAATTCTTTGTCTATTTCGACCATTGGTAATTCTGCAGCATAAAGAGTATAGCGCAATAATTCAGATAGTTGTAGTAATATCGCATCGGCAGTTTGTGGCTCTGAATAGATTAAACCGGATATTGAATTTAATGTGTTAAATAAAAAATGAGGATTAATTCTTGTTCTTAGTGAAATAAGTTCAGCATTAGTTCTAGCTTCTCTTTCTTGTAGCCATTCAATTTTCTTATGATGGATTCTTCCCAATAAAATAAAAATAATATATGCGCTTGCTCCAAAAATAAAGCTAATTATAAGAAACAGATCGATTCCATTTGAGTTCAGGATTGTAATGTTCAATCCAAATATAAAATCAATAATTATTGAGCCGATAAATCCACCGAGTAAACTTCCCAATATTATAGCGAATATTGATAATACTAAGCGAATTGATTTATTAAGCTTCAATCTTTCAAGTCCGCTAAGTAAGAAAAAAATCGAAAAACCGACAGAATTAGAGAAAATCCAATCGATAGCAAAAAGTTCAATTTTTCCAAGAGAATTAGAGCCATAATTCATTACAAATATTATTGTAGTGATAATCAGGTTTACCAGTAAAAGTATGCTGATGTTTTTAAGGAAACGAACGTTTATATTTTTCTTAGTTTTCATAAGAATAACTCCTAATTTTGCTACTATTCTAGTCAAATTAAATTGTTTATTCCGAAAGAGTAATTTCCAGATTTGGAATGAGATAACTATCTCCATTTGATTGGAAATGATTATCTTTTAATCTATCTACAATTATGCTTTGCTTTTGATATTGAACATGAGGCCAATGGCATATTTCTACATTTACAACAAACTTATTCTTAGAAAAGAGATTATTTTGAAAATCTTTGAAATCCCAATACAAAACGTGCTTTCCACTATCTATACTGGCGCTTGTTACCAGATCTATGTTTCTAAATTTAGAACTGTTAGCCCATTTTGGCAGATGTTCTTGTTTTTCTTTCACTTTTCCGGCAAATCCTGAAACGTAGATTGTTGTAATATAATTTCCTTCGATATCTTCTATCCAAACAGCACATTGAGGAGCTATTTGATCTCTGTATCCTAATTGAATTTCGATTTTTGCATATTTGCCATTAGGCTTCGGTTGAATTAATTTGTAATCTGCCTCGATAAATTGTTTTAATAATTCTTTTCTAAGTTTAGGATTATCTTTTCGTTTATAGCCTTCTTTAGCCAATCTATCTACATCTTTTAGTTTAAGAGCTTTCGTTAATAGATTTTTGGAATTTTGTTTTATTTCTGTATCCTTAGAATTTGACGCAAGAAATTCTAAATCTGATATACCTGTTTCCAAACTTTCTACAAAAAAAGGCAATTGAATAGAAACTGAAGCACGTAAAAATCTGATCTCATCATTATCAGGAGCTAATTCTACACAATGAGATAAAACCTCAAAAACATCATGAGCAATTTCTGCCATAGCTGTTACATCTTCTTGAATTGATTCATCATAGCCCTGTGCAGCTAATTCACCTAAAGTTCTTGCATAAAGTAAATGCATCTCCAAATTATTGGGAGATTCCTGAGTAGCTATTTTGAAATTTTCTACTGCTTTTTCCAGATTTCCTGATTCATAAAACCCCATCGCTTGTTCATATGCATTTTCAGTTGAATTTATGCCTGTATGTTCTGACAATTTATCATATTGAGCTTTTGCAGATTCGTAATAGGAACTATCTTTTCCATACATTATCACAAATTTATATGATGCAATAGCGTCATCAATTCGATCAGCTTTTTGGTATCCCATTCCAAGATAATAACTTGAAACTAAATAAAGTTCCTTATTGTCTCCATACAGTGATTGGATTTTTTCTAAATCTTTTATTCCTAATTTTAGCTTACCCATGAATTTTGGAACATTTACAGCTAAGATTCCTCTATATAACCTGGCTTTGATATGATTAGGATCATATTCTAAAGCTTTA
>JAMOPB010000244.1 GCA_027064945.1 Candidatus Cloacimonadota bacterium | reverse complement strand
AGAAAAAAAAGGAGAAAATTGCATGAAGAAAATCTTGAGTCTGATTTTATTCGTTTTGATTGTCAGTAGTGTTTTTGCACTTTATCATCCGGGAGATATTGTTTCTGATGTTGTTTTTGAAGATATTGTTTGGGATTCAGACGGAAATCCTTCATTCACGGAACATAGTTTAGCCGATTTGGTAGAAGAAGGTAAGGCAATAGTAATTTACTTCTTTGAAATTTCATACTCTTGAGGAAATATGTGTGATCAGCCGGAGGCTGGTGAATTAGAAATTGTATGGCAGGATTATTTTAACTCAGATGATGTATATATTGTTGGTGCTTGTTCAAATTATTCAGAGCTAGAAAATCTATATGAATTTACTCAAGTACAAGGTGTATCATTTCCCATATCTGCAAGTGACCAATTAGGTGCAAATTTTAATAACTACGCAGAAACTTTTAACTTTATCGGTGGTAATATGACACTTGTTTCACAATTAGATGAGATTGCTCAAGCTCCTCTTATCAGTATTAATGTAGAACAAGCGATAGGCAGTTTACAAGGAATAACTTTAATGAATCCTATAAATAGCCAATTTATGGATCAAAGTGTTAAATATTATAATTTGGATGATGTTTTTTTTGCTGTGAATGGTATTGATCCGATCTATTCAATATCATTAAATTCAAATGAAGATGCTGTGAATGCTGAGATTATTGAAGACAATATTTTGGTATTAACACGTGGAAATGTTCAAGGAATGGCAGACATTAGCATTTCGGCAGAGCCTGCAGCAACAAGAATAGAAAATATTTTTAGTATTTTTAATAATGGTGAGAATTATGATGATTTTGAGACAGGAGATTTTTCCAAAAATGATTGGCAATTTTCCGGTAGTTCAGATTGGACGATAGATGAAAATGAATCATATACAGGTTCGTTTTCAGCTAGATCAGGTGAGATAGGAGATAGTCAAGAATCAAGATTAGATCTTACTATAAATGCAGCTGAAGATTGTATTCTTAGTTTTGCATATAAAGTTTCTTCAGAGAATCAATGGGACTTACTTTATCTAAAAATTGATGGACAATGGATGACAAATGGTTGGTCAGGTGATACAGGTTGGAATACAGTATCTTTCGATATTACAGCTGGTGAACATTTACTTACTTGGGGTTATCACAAAGATTCAATGGGAACATATTTGGATGATTGTGCTTGGATAGACGCGGTTCTTTTGCCGGGTGATTTTAATCCCGGTATCGGTGATAATCAAATAACCTCATTCAATATTCCGGAGCAAATAGATGAAACGGAAATAAATATTTATAGTTCTTCTATTGAAATTCAGATGCCTACAGAAATAGATCTGACCCATCTTGTTCCTATAATTGAAGTTTCTGATCTTGCTACTATATTTCCGGAAAGCGGAACACCACAAAATTTCACAGAACCGGTGGAATATACTGTTACAGCAGATAATGGAGAAGAAAGAATCTGGACAGTTTATGTATCTCATCCTACCTCAAGTAATGATAATCTAGAGTTATCAAATTCTGAGATTTCTAATTATCCAAATCCGTTCAACCCCGAAACAAATATTGTGTATTCAATTAAGAATAGCGATAAAGTAGTTTTGGAAATTTATAATATTAAAGGTCAAATCATAAAAACACTTGTAAATGAATTTCAAGAAGAAGGAACTCATTCTGTTATTTGGAATGGAGAAGATGATAGCAATAAGTTAGTATCTAGTGGCATTTATTTTGCAAAAATAAAATCAAATTCAGAGATTAATACTAAAAAGATGATTTTATTGAAATAGAAATCAAAGGTAAGGTAACCAAACATATTATGGTTACCTTACCTGTTTTTATTTTGTTCTTAAGCTTTTATATCATAGATGCCTTTTCCAAAAAAGATAAAACATACACATCTTATTTTTTAGACTTTTTTGCTTTTCTATGATATTCACATTACCTCTTCTGAAGTTCCAAAAGGAACTGTTATTGGAAAAACTCAGAATAACTTCTTTGATTTTGAATCTTCATTAACGAAACGGCCATAAGTACTTAATTCCCGAAAATTTGGTGTACGAAAACCCAAACTTTCTATCATAATTGATAAATTTCTATTTGTATTATAGAATAGGAATTTCATTACATAGTTTTTATCGAATTTTTGAGCAAACATATATTGACCATCTTTTATTGAGTCAAAAGTGTCAAAATACCTTGAAGTAATCCTATCTTG
>JAMOPB010000243.1 GCA_027064945.1 Candidatus Cloacimonadota bacterium | reverse complement strand
CAACTTGCGTAGTGTTTATGGTTTGTGTTATATGTTTCTAAATTCAAAATTAAGAATTCAGAATTCAAAATTATCTACACTTTTCCCCTTTCACATTATTCATTATTCATTATTCATTATCCATTATACATTATACTTTTGCATTAAAGGTCATCCTAAGTGATTTCGATTTATCGGGAATGCAAAATTTATTAGTTAAAAATTATATTGAAACCCCAAACTATTTTGGGTTACATTTATTCTTACTTTAGGATTTTTATATGATTGGCAAATAAGGTAAGTGATAGAACTTCCCATAATAGCACCAAAAATAACATCAGTGGGGAAATGTTGCGCGCTTACAACGCGTAAAGCTGCAGTACCTGCTGCTGTGGCATATAAAATTGTGGCATAAAGCAAATTATGACCATGATTATGATAATATAAATGATAACCAAATGTTGCTGTTGAAAAAGCTACTGAGGAATGTAATGAATAAAATGAGTGCTGGCTGTTGGGTCGCCTTTTCTTTTTCATCGAAACGGAATTGCTATAAACAAAGGGTCTGTATCTTCCTGACAATGTTTTTGTCCATTTTCCAATAGCATCTTGAGCAATTAATGATTCAGAGAAAATAAGCATATCGTCAAAGAAATTATCATTCTTATAAGCAAGCCAACTTGCGACAAACATGTTTGCATAAATAGTATAATCACTTATATCTTTTAAATTCTGAGAATAATCAACTAAGCCGATTTGATCGAACCAATTTATTTTATCCGGATCTAAGTTATTTATATCTTGTTCGGATGGTTTTGAAATTAAGTTATTATCAAAATAATTATTGCTAAGAGCTAATACTGTCCATGCAGAAAATCGTAGTGCATATTGAGTATAGTTAATTTGAAATGTATCTGCATAACATAATTGAGTTGTTAGTACAATAAGTAAGGAGATATATTTTTTCATTTTACCTCAGAGTATGAAATTTTTATGTAAATCGATCTGGATTTATTTTATTTATACAAAAATAGCCCACCGCAGTGGGCTATGAGAATATTCTTTAATTACTAATTGCCTAATGTAGCAACCATTACAGCTTTAATTGTGTGCATTCTGTTTTCAGCTTCATCGAAAACTACAGATTTTTCGCTTTCGAAAACTTCGTCAGTTACTTCCATCTCTTTTAATCCAAATTTTTCGAAAATTTCTTTTCCTACTTTTGTATTTGTATTATGGAAAGAAGGTAAGCAATGCATGAAAATAGTGTCAGGATTTCCTGTCATATCCATCATCTCTTTATTTACTTGGTAATCTTTAAGAAGGTTTATTCGTTGTTCCCAAACTTCTGCAGGTTCGCCCATGGAAACCCATACATCTGTATAGATGATATCTGCATCTTTTACGCCTGTTGCAACATCATCAGTTACAGTGATTTTTGCACCTGTAGATTTAGCAATTTCATTACATTTATCGATAAGCTCTTGATCAGGTTGAACTTCTTTTGGAGCTATAATTCTAAAATCCATTCCGAGCTTAGCTCCACCTACCATAAGTGAGTTACCCATATTATTTCTACCATCACCAACATACGCAAAAGTCATCTGGTTGAATGGTTTGTTTAAATGTTCCTTTGCTGTTAAGAAATCTGCTAAAATTTGTGTTGGATGAAATTCTGTAGTAAGACCATTCCATACAGGAACACCGGCATATGCGCCAAGCTCTTCCACTATCTCTTGTCCAAAACCACGATACTCAATACCATCATACATTCTGCCTAAAACTCTAGCTGTGTCTTTCATTGTTTCTTTATGCCCAATTTGACTTCCGCTTGGTCCTAAATAAGTAACATGAGCTCCTTGGTCAAGTGCTGCTACTTCAAAAGCACAACGTGTTCTTGTAGAAGATTTTTCAAAGATAAGAGCAATATTTTTCCCTTTTAAAGTTTGTTGCTCTGTTCCTGAATATTTAGCTTTCTTTAAATCTGAAGCTAAATCGATGAGAAAATTGATCTCTTTTGGAGTGAAATCCAAAAGTTTTAAGAAATTTCTGTTTCTAAGATTATATGCCATTTTTTTTAACTCTCCTTATTTAATAAATTTAGAACCAACAAATAAAGCTGGATTTTATTTATCAAGGAAAATTTTATTTGGTTGATTAGTAAATTTGTGATGGGCATATTTTCATTCTTTTGAACCGCCAAAAGAACGAAACAAGAAAAGCTCCCAACGCATAAAAACCGGATAATGCTATGTTTTCATTGTA
>JAMOPB010000242.1 GCA_027064945.1 Candidatus Cloacimonadota bacterium | reverse complement strand
AAGTGAAAAATAATATGTTAAAAGAAGATTTATTATGTTTGAGAAAAAGTTTTAGTTTTAAAAGATTGGCTAATATTCTTAAAATTTATAGTTCAATGGGAATTTCCAATCTGATTAAAAAGCCGATTGTATGGGGCTTTCCGCCTGCAATATTTATAGAGACTACCAATATTTGTAATCTTAAGTGTCCGCTGTGTCCCTCCGGAAATGGGACTTTAAAGCGTCCCAAAGGATTTATGGAATATTCCACCTTTACCCGAATAATTGATGAAATTAAAGATAAAACTTTTATGGTGATTCTGTGGAATCAAGGAGAACCATTTTTAAATAAAGATTTTTTAAAGATGGTGAAATATGCATCTGATGCAGGATTGTTTACATTGGTTTCAACAAATGGAAATGTGATGCCTCCAGCGGAAGATATTGTGAAATCAGGTTTGGATTCGATGATTGTATCTTTTGATGGAACATCTCAGGAAACATATAACAAATATCGTGTTAATGGAGATTTAGCACTGCTTCAGAGAAATGTGAAAAGTCTGGTCGAAGCTAAAAGAAAATTCAAAAGTAAAACACCTCTGATTCGGCAACAATTTTTAGTTCTAAAGCATAACGAGCACGAAATAGAAGATATGAAAAAATTGGCTAAAGAGTTAAATGTAGATAATTTGGAATTCAAGACAGCTCAGATTTATTCCAAAGAAGATGTTTATACTTTCCTACCTGAAAATCCAAAATATAGACGTTATAAAATTTCCGGCGATGATAATTTTGAACTAAAATTTGGTATAAAGAATCGATGCAGTCGATTATGGACAAAACCTGTGATAAATTGGAACGGGGAAGTGGCGATTTGCTGTTTTGATAAAGATATTAAATTTAAAGTGGGAAACATTTTAGAGAAACCTTTTGGTGAGATTTGGAAAAATGATAAATTCCAGAAAATGCGAAAAACTATTCTTACAAATAGGAAATCGATCGATATTTGTAGAAATTGTGGCGAAGGTGTGAAACTTAGAATTAAAAAAGTGAAATAAAAAAAAGCTTCGGTTTTAACCGAAGCTTTGAATTTTCCCAACTAAAAAATTAGTAATCTAAAAATTTCCAATAAACCGTAATGAATGGATTTTGGAAATGGAATCCGATTCTTAATGTTTGATTTGGTGTGAATGTAATTCCGAAATCAAAATCAAGTTCTTTACGGTCACCTTCATTACCGGCTTGTACAAAATCGTTTTTGAAATAATTGGAAATAGATTCTCCGAACGTCATATAACGATTTCCCGGATCATAAAATGCCAATGCGATAAATTTTATTCTTTTGCTTAAATCATAATCAAAACCAATATATGTTCTGTATGCATCAAATTGACTATTATCAAATCCACCTGTGAAAAAAGTAGTGGTTCCAGCTGTGTTTAGATTTGTAACAGGTTTCTTAAAAAGCAATTGATTGATTGTTGTTCCAACATGAAAACCCCAATTTCCTCTACCTGATTTTAAGGGGAAACGCATACTGTAAACTAAAGAACTTTCCCAATAAAATTGACGATCTTTTTTTCCGTACATCATTTGTAATACTTTCTTATCGCTTAATTCTATATCACTATTCTTAGGCTCTAAATCATCATAATATTTGCCGTATTCTTTTAGCATATCATGATTGGAAAATATTTTTAATTGTGCAGAAAAATTTGCTTTCTTGGCTCCATAATTTTTTTTCATAAAAACATAACGACATGATAAATTCAAATCTTCATTAAAGTTATTGGTTATTTTAGTATAAAGATGAAGCCTGTCTGAAAAACCATAACCCATCGAAAATCCGGAAATATAAAATGCATAAGGTGGTAAAACAAAAGCAGTAGGATCTCCAAAAAGATCTGTGATTTGTTCCTCGCCTGCAAAGAAAACTTTTTGCTGAATTACTTTTTCTCTCTTTCCGCCGTAAAATCTTTTTAGATCTTGAATCTCACCTTTGTTGACTGTTACTTCTCCAAACTCTGTTTGTAACTTGATGTAAACTTCACTTTCACCAATAATTTTACCTGAAAATGAGGTGCCGTTGTTCTTTTTTATCTTTAAAGTTTCTTCTAAAATCTGATCTGACGGAATTGTTAATACACCTTCTTTTGTATCAATTTCGATCGTGCCATCTTCATTTATTGATAAAATTTCACCATAAAAGATATTATCGTTCTTTAAATATAAAGTTCTATATTCTCCTACTTTCCCAACGAAATTATTT
>JAMOPB010000241.1 GCA_027064945.1 Candidatus Cloacimonadota bacterium | reverse complement strand
ATTAAATGGATTATCAATATTGTTTTTTTTAATACCAAAAATGATTTTTCAAATTATAATTTTAAAAAAAGAATTTTCAATTCCTAAATATTATATAAAAAATAAGAGGTAAACAATTATGATAAAACTTGCATTAATAGGTTGTGGTAGAATATCAAAAAATCATTTTGAATCAATAGCACAGATTGAAGAAGCTAACATTATAGCTTGTTGTGATATTATAGAAGAAAGAGCTGTTGAAGCTTCAAAAAAATACAAGATAAAATCATGTTATACGGATTATAAAGAATTAATTAGAAATGAAACGATAGATGCTGTCATTATTTGTACACCGAGTGGCTTACATCCTCAGATAGGTATTGATTTCGCTAATGCCGGAATAAATGTTATAACCGAGAAACCTATGGCAATAAATATTGAAAGTGCAGACGAGTTAATCAAAGCATGTGATAAAAATAAAGTCCATCTTTTTGTGATTAAACAAAATAGATTGAATACAACAATGCAATTACTAAAAAAAGCTATTGATAAAAAGCGTTTCGGAAAAATTTATATGGTTCAGTCAAATGTTTTTTGGCAACGACCGCAAAGTTATTATGATATGGCAAAATGGCGAGGGACTTGGGAATTTGACGGAGGTGCTTTTACAAATCAGGCAAGTCATTATGTAGATGCAATGCATTGGCTTTTTGGTGAAGTTGATCATGTTATGGCAGAAACTGCAACCATGGAAAGGAAAATCGAAACGGAAGATACCGGTTCTGCTATTTTAAAATATAGAAATGGTATTATAGGAACAATTAATGTAACAATGCTTACATATCCTAAAAATTTTGAAGGTTCGATAACAGTTCTTGGAGAGAAAGGAACTGTAAAAATAGGCGGCATTGCTATTAATAATATCCAAAAATGGGAATTTGAAGATTATGATGATGATGACAGATTTATTGCTGAATCAAATTATAATCCTCCTAATGTTTATGGTTTAGGGCATTTACCTTATTATAAGAATGTGGTTGATTCCTTACTTGGAAAATGTGAACCTTATACAGATGGTAGAAGTGGCAGAAAGTCTATTGAAATTATTCAGGCAATTTATCTTTCAGCCAAAACAGGGAAGAAAGTAGCTTTGCCACTATAAAGAGAAAATCAGAATAATTATGTGAGGGAATATGCAATTTATTGAGTTAAATAAACAACAAAAGAGAATAAAAAGTAGTTTTGATAAACGAATTGAGAAAGTGCTAATATAATGAAAGAAAATCCTGAATATCAGAATAAGTTTAAGTAGTTTCCGAAAAAGAGAATTTGAGAGAAAGCGAAGAGATGACTTTGGGGAATGAGGGAGAGATATAATTTAAGTTTTAATTATGGCGAATTCGGCCTAATTAGAAATCAAGCCGGAATAAATAGCTTTAGAAGATTTCGAAAAGAATCTTGAACAATTTCGTAAATTTTATCCTGTCAAAACAATGTGTATGCACGGGAGTCCAATGTCAAAATGGGATAATCGGAAACTTTGGGAAAAGTATGATTATCGGAAATATGGAATTATTTGTGAACCGTATTTTGATTTGGATTTCAATAAAGTATTTTATATTACAGATGCCGGTCGTTCTTGGAACAATGAAAAGGTTTCAATACGAGATAAAGTAAAATCCGAATTTTCTATACAAATAAATTCTACAGATGATATTATAAAATTGTTAGAATCTAAAAGTGCACCCAAGCAAATAATGATTTCCACTCATCCGCACAATTGGTCAAAAAATAATATGGAGTGGTGGAAAATATTTCTTTGGCAGAATTTCAAAAATGTCGCGAAAAGAATTCTCATATTTAATCAAAGAAATAGATAAAAATCAAACAGAAAAATAATTTTATCTTGATCGTTCTAATTTGTTCTGTTAGTTATTAAAAGGATTGTTTTTTGTTGGTTTAGTTCGAATAGTTCGTTGATAGATGTTAGTTTCTAAAAGGATTGTTTTTTGTTGGTTTAGTTAGAATAGTTCGTTGATAAATGTTAGTTTCTAAAAAGAATGTTTTTTGTTGATTTAGTTCGAATTGTTCGTTGATAAATGTTATTTCTAAAAGAAATGTTTTTTGTTAGTTCTTGTTAGAATAGTTTGTTGATAAAAAATGAATCACTGACTTGTTGAGATCGATTTAATACAAAAGGAAGTTTGCAAAAATATGAAACATACAATAAATAGATTTGCTTATACAGTTATTGATATTGCGATAGTTT
>JAMOPB010000240.1 GCA_027064945.1 Candidatus Cloacimonadota bacterium | reverse complement strand
CAGCTTTTTTAGGTTCGGATCCGCATGATATAATTGTGAACAAGAACTTGGAAAAGTTGTATAAAGAAAGGCATCAGGATTGGAAAATTAACGATTTTGCTAAAGAAGATGCAATTTATGTGAACAGTAGAATTAAGATAACAGAAAAATTAGCAGATCAGATTTTGGCACTTTCCAAAGAAAGTTCATTGGTTAGCGACAATCAAATTATAGCTGCTCGATTTTATGGTGATATTGCGGATGCGGATGATTTTTTAGAGCAAATAAATAAAATCTCCCAAACTGAAACCGAAGCGGAATTTTGGAATCATACTTGGGAATTTATTGCTGAAAATAGTGAATATATAAAAAAAGATTTCGATGATTTCTTTTATGATAAGGATAATTTTTTTGAAACAGAAATGGGTGTAACTGTGTTGGATCCTTATAACATCTGGTTAGGCGATGGATGCAAAATAGCTCCGGGAGTAATTGTGGATGCTTCTGAAGGACCTGTTATTTTGGATGAAAATGTTACTGTTATGCCAAATGCTGTTATTATTGGTCCTTGTTATATCGGAAAGAATTCCAAGATAAAAGTAGCAGCAAAAATTTATGAAGGAACAACTATCGGAGCTACTTGCAAAATTGGAGGAGAAGTTGAAGAAAGCATAATTTCAGATTTTTCCAATAAACAACACGATGGTTTTTTAGGTCACAGCTATTTAGGTGAATGGGTAAATCTAGGAGCTGATACAAATAATAGTGATTTAAAAAATAATTATGGTGAAGTTAAGATCTATGATTACGTTTCTAAGAAGAAAATTTCTAGTGGAACTCAATTTTTAGGAATGATAATGGGAGATCACAGCAAAACAGGAATAAATAGTACAATTAATACCGGAACAGTTGTTGGTGTGGGTTGTAATCTTTTTGGTCGCAGCTTAATAAGCAATTTTATACCTGATTTTAGCTGGGGAGAAGCTGATAATCTTGGTTGTTACCGTTTTGAAAAATTTTGTGAAACTGCTACAAGAGTAAAACAGCGTCGTGATAAGGTGCTAACAGATTGCGAAAAAGAACTTTACAAGAAAATCTCTGAAAAAGAATTTACTCTGTAAATTATCATAACGTATGGTAAAAAAAATAATCGCGTAGCTAAATGCACTCAGCTTTATAAGTTACGAATATAAATGAGGAATAATGCAACAAATAGTGGAAATAATGTTTCGAACTGAAAGAGTAGATTACTTTGTAAACTCGAAGCATTTGGAAATTGAACCCGATATGCAAGTAATCGTTCGTGTAGAACGTGGCGAAGATATTGGAAGAATTATCAATTGTTCAGTTCATAATGATGAACTTGAGCATAAATATCAGAATAAAGAATTAGGAAAAATCTTACGTGTAGCAACTGAAGAAGACATTAAGCAGTTGGAGATTGTAGAAACTAGAGATAGTGAAGCTCACCAAAAATTTATCGAATTGGAAAAAAAATATCCATTTGAGATGAAATTATTAGATACAAAATATCAACTCGATGGAAATAAGCTTACATTTTTCTTTTCAGCAGATGGTCGTGTTGATTTCCGAGATTTTGTTCGAGAACTTGCTAATGAATTTAAAACTCGTATAGAATTACACCAAACTTCCGGCAGGGAAGATGCTCGTCGTTTAGGTGGTTTGGGTATTTGTGGAAAGACTTATTGTTGTGTATCTTGGATGCGGAAATTTGACCAAGTAACAATTCAAATGGCGAAAGACCAAAATTTATTAAGCAATCTTTCAAAAATCTCCGGACCTTGTGGCAGATTGCTATGTTGCTTACGTTTTGAAGATAATGAATATAGCCATAATCGTAATGAATTTCCAAGACAAGGAGAGAAAATTTCGTATCACGAGCAAGAGATGAAAGTTGCTAAAAATGATTTTTATAATGGAAGAATTTATTTAGTTGCAGATAATGGTGAAAACGAAGTTATAACTTTGGAAATGTATAAAATTCTTTATGGGAAAAATAAAAGAAACCCTTCTAATAAGAAAAATAACAAATATTCCGCTAACAAAGAATAAATATAAATTATGAAAAAGCATTTTCTAGAATTTTTTCCGGAAGATTTTACAAATTTCTTAGTAGAAAATAATTACCAAAAATTTCGTAGTAAGCAGATTTATAATTGGTTTTTTGAGAAAAATATGAATGATTTTTCTCAGATGAAAAACATTCCCAAAAATCTTCGAGTGTTCTTAGATGAAAATATCGAATCTGCGCTTC
>JAMOPB010000239.1 GCA_027064945.1 Candidatus Cloacimonadota bacterium | reverse complement strand
TATTGAACAAGTTATTCGTCCTACCGGATTATTAGATCCTGAGATTGAAGTTAAACCGGTTGGCACGCAAGTAGATGATTTATTGGAACAAATTCGTATAAGAGTTCCTAAAAATGAAAGAGTTTTGGTGACAACATTAACTAAAAAAATGTCTGAAGATTTAGCTGAATATATGAAAAAAGCCGGAATAAAAGCTACATATTTGCATAGTGAAATCAAAACAATGGAACGTTCTAAGATAATTCGAGATTTACGTTTGGGTGAAATTGATGTTTTAATTGGAGTGAATCTTTTAAGAGAAGGCTTAGATTTGCCTGAAGTCTCTTTGGTGGCTGTTTTGGATGCAGATAAAACAGGATTTTTGCGTTCAACCAGATCTTTGATTCAAACAGCTGGAAGAGCTGCAAGAAATTCTTCCGGCAAAGTTATTTTTTATGCAGATAAAATTTCAGATGCGATGCGAATAGCTATTAATGAAACGCAACGAAGGCGTGAAAAACAAATTCGTTATAATCATGACCACAATATAACACCGCAAACAATTAAAAAAAATATTGACGACATTATGGCATCTACAACTGTGGCGGCAGGTTTTCAAAAAAAGAAGAAGAAAACTGCCAAATCAGAGAAAGATAAGTTTATGAATTATCTGGAATTGGATAGCAAAGATAAGATTATTGAATTGCTTTCAACTGAGATGGAACAAGCAGCAGCTGCTTTAGAATTTGAGAGAGCTGCTGAGCTTCGAGATAGAATAGCCGAATTTAAAAGAGTATAAGAAATATTAAGTCGTTTTCGTAAAATAATAGTAATCTACGAAAGCGCTTTTCCTATATAAGGGCTTTTCGAGGAGTAATTATGTATCATGACGATACAAGTCAGGAATTACCCGGATCAAAACGGAGACGCTTGGTGAGGAGCGCTCAAATTTTATTACAATTTAACAATTCTAAGTATTCAAATAATATACATAAAACAGAAAAAAATGGGAGAAAATTATGTCCGACAAGGTAGAGAGACGCCGCGACGGTATTGTAATTAAGGAAGAAAATTCCTCCGTCAAAATGGAAGTCGAGGTCAATGAAGTAAAAACCGAAGGCGATTATAAAGAAAGTCCGGTTTATATTTATCATGACTGGTGTAAAAAATGTGGGATTTGTGCAGAATTCTGTCCTACTGGAACTTTAGGTCTAAAACCTGACGGTGCACCTTATGTGAAAGCACCGGAAAAATGCACACACTGCGAATTATGCGACAGGCTATGCCCTGATTTTGCAATTACAGGAGCGAAGAGGTAACAGAAGATGGCAAAAAAACAAACTAAGAAAAATGTAGTATTGATGCAAGGAAATGAAGCAATTGCACGTGGTGCGCTTGCTGCCGGTGTAAATTTCTTTGCAGGATATCCTATCACTCCATCCACCGAAGTAGCTGAAATTTTATCAGTTGAATTACCAAAAATTGGTGGAACATTTATACAAATGGAAGATGAAATTGCTAGTATTGCTGCCATTATCGGTGGCTCTTTGGCTGGTGCAAAATCTATGACTGCTACAAGTGGACCTGGCTTCTCTTTGATGCAAGAAGGTATCGGATTTGCCAAAATTACTGAAACACCTTGCGTGGTTGTGAATGTAATGCGTGGTGGACCTAGTACAGGACTTCCTACTAAACCCAGTCAAGCTGATATTATGCAAGCTCGCTGGGGTAATCATGGCGATGCTCCTGCAATAGTTTTATATCCAAACTCTGTATTGGAAAGTTATGAATTATCTATCCGTGCGGTAAATCTTGCTGAAAAATATCGTACTTGCGTGATATTGCTTTCTGATGAAGTGTTAGGTCATATGCGTGAAACTGTGGAAATTCCTGAAATCGATAATAATAAAATTATTGAACGTATTAAACCAACAATTCCACCTGAATGGTATAAACATTATCCTGAAACTGCAAAATATAGAAGCCCTATGGCTAGTTTCGGTGATGGTTATAGATATCATGTAACCGGTCTTACTCATGACGCTAAAGGTTTCCCTACAAATCGTGCTGATGAAGCAGAAATTCAAAATGCAAGATTAAAAAAGAAAATTACTTATCATTTGGATGATCTTATTCAAGTTGAGGACTATGAAATGGATGACGCACGTATAGCTGTTTTCGCTGCCGGAATTACTTCTCGTGCTGCCAAAGAAGCTGTTCGTTCTGCTAGAAGAAAAAGTCGTAAAGTAGGTATGCTTAGACCTCTTACAATTTGGCCTTTCCCGGATGAAGTAATTAGAGAAAGATTCAAAAACGTGAAAGCTGTTGTTGTTCCTGAACTTAATGAAGGACAAATGTTAGGCGAACTTAAACGTGTTCTTGGAAATAAAATAAAATATTATCCGATCCAAAAAACTAGTGGCGAATTAATTACTCCAGACGAAATTAGTGCTGCTATTAAGGAGGTTCGTAAATGAAAATACCTCAGAAAAGAATCCATAAATTTTTAAGACATGGAAAGAAATTCCCACATGTATGGTGCCCTGGTTGTTCCAATGGTATCGTTCTTGGTGCTATTATTCGTGCGGTTGATGAACTTGGTTATGAAAAAGATGATATGGCAATGGTTTCCGGTATTGGTTGCTCTAGCCGTATGCCTGTTTATGTAGATTTTAATACCCTTCATACTTTGCACGGAAGAGCTATTCCTTTTGCAACCGGTATTAAAATGGTAAAACCTAGAATGAATGTATGTGTTGTTACCGGAGATGGTGATTCTTCTGCTATTGGTGGAAATCATCTTATTCATGCAGCTCGTAGAAATATTGATCTTACAGTAATTGTAATTAATAACAATATTTACGGCATGACAGGAGGACAATATTCACCTACAACTCCTACAGGAGCAATAGCTACTACTACTCGCTATGGTAATTTGGATCCTGTTTTTGATATATGTAAATTAGCTGAAGGTGCAGGAGCTACATTTGTTGCAAGAACTACAGCATATCATGCTGTTGAAGCACAATCAATTATCAAACAAGCTTTTGAACATAAAGGCTTCTCAATTGTGGAAGTTGTTAGTGCTTGTCCTGTTATCTATGGTAGATTAAACAAACAAGGTTCTCCTTCTGATATGATGCGAGATATGAAAAAAAGAGGTATTCCCGTTGCAGCTTATAATAAATTACCTGAAGAAGAGAAAGCAGATAAATATCCACGCGGAATTTTAGTTAATATTAAAAAACCGGAATATACTCAGCGTTATGCAGAGCTTATTCAATCTCTTCAGCCTGAGAAAGGAGATGAATAATGGAAAAAATGAAAAAAGAAATCAGATTGTCAGGTAGTGGTGGTCAAGGATTAATCACTGCAGGAATCATCTTAGCACGAGCAGCTATAATTGACGGTGTGAATGTTACTCAAACTCAAAGTTATGGACCTGAATCTCGTGGTGGAGCTTCACGTGCCGATGTTATTATTTCTAATGAAGAAATTGATTTTCCCGAAGCTACAAGATTTGATGTGTTGCTTGCTCTTACACAGGAAGCATGTGATAAGTATTTATCCAAGATGCGTTCAACCGGAACAGTTATTGTAGATACATCGTTTGTGAAAAATGTAACTTTCTTAGAAGGAACAACTTATGAGTATCCTTTCACAAATATCGCAATTGAAAAGCTAGGAACAGCTCTTCCCGCAAATATTCTTAGTTTAGCTTTTTTAGTGAAAGTTACAAAAGTAGTTTCAATCTCATCTTTGAAAAAAGCTGTGGAAGAATCTATGAAACCGGCTTTTGCTGAAATGAATAACAAAGCGATGAAAATTGGTTTTGATTTGGCTGAGAAAGTATTAAAAGGAGCCAATAAATGATAGAAAAAGTTAGTCATATTGGTATCGCAGTAAAAAACTTGGAAGAATCAATCAAGATTTATGAAAATTTGGGATTGAAGCTTGAAGCTATCGAAGTAGTTGAATCACAAAAAGTAAAAGTAGCGTTCATTCCGGTAGGAAAAGAGGTACGTATTGAGCTTTTGGAAGCAACTAGCCCTGATAGTCCGATTGCCAAATTTATTGAGAAAAAAGGGCAAGGCGTGCATCATATTGCCTTCGCTACTGAAAATCTACAAGAACGATTACTCGAACTTGCAGAAACAGATATGCGTTTGATTGATAAAACTCCACGTCCCGGTGCTCATGGTGCTGATATTGCTTTCTTGCATCCAAAATCTACCGGTGGTGTATTGGTGGAACTTTGCCAAGAAAAACACTAAGTGTGATATAAATATATAAATAAGATAATAATCCGACTTACATTTTGTGGGTCGGATTTTTTTATGTGTAAATTTTATATTTCAACATAAAAGCAAATAAATACAATTTTTGTAATAATTAATAATAATCAAATTTTCCACAAAATCTGTAACATAATAGATTTAGCAAACATTTATTTAACCACTTAAATCAGAAGAAGTTAAAAGAGAAAAATCTGGTTCAATTTTTTTTTCACGAAATTTATATTTATTACTTGCATAACAAAGTGCTTCGTAAAATTTTACACAATAAATTGAAGGTGATATTAAAGGAGAAATAAATAAATGGAAAAGAAAATTGCGCAATTGCAAGCAAAACGCGAACAAGCTCGCCTTGGTGGTGGAGAGAAGCGTATTGCAGCTCAACACGAAAAGGGTAAATTAACAGCCCGAGAAAGAATTAATCTTTTGCTTGATCCGGAAAGCTTTGAAGAATTTGATATGTTCAAAACTCATCGTTGTACTGATTTCGGTATGGAAAAAATGAAACCAATTGGCGATGGAGTAGTAACAGGATATGGAACTATCGAAGGTAGAATCGTATATGTTTATGCTCAGGATTTTACTGTAATTGGTGGTTCATTATCTAAAACACATTCAGAGAAAATTTGTAAAGTAATGGATATGGCAATGAAAGTTGGTGCACCAATAATTGGATTGAATGATTCAGGTGGTGCTCGTGTTCAAGAAGGTGTTGATGCTTTAGCCGGTTATGCTGATATCTTCTTAAAAAATGTAATGGCTTCAGGCGTAATTCCACAGATTAGTGCTATTATGGGACCTTGTGCCGGCGGAGCTGTATATTCACCTGCAATCACCGATTTTATAGTGATGAACAAGCAAACAAGTTATATGTTTGTAACCGGACCTAAAGTTGTGAAAACAGTATTAAATGAAGATATTACAACTGATAATTTGGGCGGAGCAATGGTGCACGGTACAAAAAGTGGTGTTGCTCAATTTGTTACTGAAAATGAAGAAGAAACAATTACTTTGATTAGAAAGTTAATTACTTATCTACCATTGAATAATATGGAAGAACCACCTTATGTTGCTTCTACAGATACTATCGATCGTCGTTGTGATGAATTAAATGGGATCATTCCTGAAAATCCCAATAAACCATATGATATTTTGGACGTGATTCATTCAATCACAGATGATAATGAGTTTATGGAAGTTGCTCGTAATTATGCTGCCAATATAGTGGTTGGATTTGCTCGTATGAACGGTCAAACAGTAGGTTTTGTGGCAAACCAACCAAAAGTATTGGCAGGTGTGCTTGATATTAATGCAAGCGTGAAGGCAGCTCGTTTTGTAAGATTCTGTGATTCTTTTAATATTCCTCTTGTAGTATTGGAAGATGTTCCTGGATTCTTACCTGGATCAAATCAAGAGCATAATGGAATTATTCGTCATGGTGCAAAATTGTTATATGCTTTTGCTGAAGCGACTGTTCCTAAGATAACAATTATTTTAAGGAAAGCTTATGGGGGAGCTTATTGTGTGATGAATTCACGTCATATGCGAGCTGATGTTGTATATGCTTGGCCAAATGCAGAAATTGCTGTGATGGGACCAAAAGGCGCTGTGGAAATTGTATTCCGCAAGGATGTGAAAGGTGCTGATGATCCTGCTAAGGTGATTGAACAGAAAGAACAAGAATATAAAGAGAACTTCGCAAATCCATATCGTGCAGCTGAAAAAGGATACATTGATGATGTGATTGAACCTTCTGCTACACGTTTTAGAATAATTCGTTCACTTGAAATGTTAGCTACAAAAAAAGATACCAATCCTCCTCGTAAACATGGCAATATTCCATTATAATTGGTGAAATTATGAAAAAAATATTTGTAATTATAATGCTGGCACTCTTTGCTTTTGGTTTTGCAAGTGAGCAAATAAATTTGGAAATTAAACCAAATATGACTCTGCAGCAAATAAGCAATGAAACTCATATTCCGGTAAAGAAAATAATTAATTTATTGGATGGTGATTATTCAAAAGAGACTACAGTTGTTGAAACCGGATTAACTAATGATGCAATTGAAAAAGCAATAGAAAAATACAATTCAATTAAAATTCATTATTATTGGTCAATCGTGGCTGTTGGAATGGTGATTGTATTTCTAAGTTTAATCTTAATAGGCTTTATTATTGGGCTTTTAGAACATCTAAACATTATAGACAAGGTTAAAGAAAAGAAAGCTGATGCTAAGAAATCTAAAACAAAGATAAAAAAGATTACACCTATTGACGGGAATCTTAGTAATGATGCAATTGTTGCTGTTGTTACAGCAATTTATCTTCATGAACTTGAAGTTGAAGAAAAAAATAAGATGAATCTTACATGGAAAAGACAACCTTTAAGTATGTGGAGATCTTCAAATATTGCGAATTTACCAAATAGTTCTTTTTATAAATTACGGAGGAGATAATAATGAAAACATATAAATTTAAAATTAATAATGATAAGTATGTGGCAAAAATTATAGAATATAAGGGTGATTCTGTAATTGTGGAAGTAAATAATGGTACTTATCATGTAGAAATAGAACATGAGAAAATTAATACACCAAAATTAGTACGTTCTCAAAAACCAGTTAATCCTGTGGTAGCATCAACTGTTGCTACTAAAAAAACAGTAGCCGGAGCAGGTTCTGTAGTTGCTCCTATTCCGGGTCAAATTCATTCAATCTTAGTGAAAGAAGGCGATAGCGTGAACGCTGGTGAACCTGTGATTATCTTAGAGGCTATGAAAATGGAATCGGAAATAAATGCCGTAGCAAGTGGGAAAATCAAAAAGATCGGTGTTAAACAAGGTGAAAATGTTCAAGAAGGTCAAGTGCTTTTGGAGATAGGAGATTAATCTAATGGCAGAATTACTTAATTTCTATCAAACTACCGGTATTGCTCAAATGGAATTGGGCTTCTTGGTTATGATTTTAATCGGGGCTTTTTTTATCTATTTGGGAATAGCCAAAAATTATGAACCTTTGCTTTTGGTTCCTATAGGATTTGGAATTATTTTGGGAAATATGCCGGGAACTATGGGTGTATATACTCAAGGTTCTGTAATGAGCTTCCTATATTGGGGCGTTAAAGCGGGTATTTATCCTCCGCTTATCTTTTTAGGAATCGGTGCAATGACAGATTTCTCTACCTTGATAGCAAATCCGAAACTGATTCTTTTAGGTGCAGCTGCTCAATTTGGGATTTTTGCAACATTTATCGGTTCGATTTATTTGGGATTCAATGTAGCTGAAGCCGGAGCTATTGGTATTATCGGTGGAGCTGATGGTCCTACAAGTATCTTCTTGTCTTCTCAATTAGCACCACATTTGGTTGGTCCAATTGCAATTGCTGCCTATTCATATATGGCTTTGGTTCCTGTTATCCAACCTCCAATTATAAAATTGCTTACTTCACGTAAAGAAAGATTAATCAAGATGAAAACTCCTCGTATGGTCTCTAAAAGAGAAAAGATTCTTTTCCCTATCATTGGAGCCTTGGTTACTATTATTATTGCTCCGGGAGCAAGTGCTTTACTTGGAATGCTTTTCTTTGGAAATCTTATAAAAGAAAGTGGTGTTACAGAAAGATTGGCTGAAACAGCCAGAAAACCATTAATTGATATTGTGACGATTTTACTTGGTATCACTGTGGGAGCTAGTACTCAAGCTGATGTATTTCTTAGTATCGGATCACTAAAAATCTTTGGTTTAGGAGCATTTAGTTTTTGTATAGCCACAGCAACCGGTGTACTTTTTGCAAAATTGATGAACTTATTCCTCAAGGAAAAAATCAATCCTATGATTGGTGCCTCAGGCGTTTCTGCTGTGCCGGATAGTGCTCGTGTTGTTCATCATGTTGGGCAAGAATATGATAAAACTAATTTCTTGCTTATGCACGCAATGGCTCCTAATGTAGCCGGTGTAATCGGTTCAGCTGTAGCTGCCGGTGTACTTTTGGGTATTTTAGGATAAATAAACTATTTATTTAATAAGATGAACTTGTAAAATAGACTTTATGAGTTCATCTTTTTTTTTGCCAAAAAATATTGAAACTGTTCTACTAGATTTCTTAGAGCTATGTACTATTCTTTTTTTTGAATAAAAGAGATTCTGAATAATCTTTTGTAATAAATTGACAAATTGACTGAATTATAAAAATTTCAAATCCTAATATAAAAAAGGGCAGGATAGAAATGAAAGAACTATTTGATTTTGTAGCATTAGATATTGAAACTACCGGATTTGATTTTGAGTTGAATGAGATTATTGAAATAGGAGCATTCCGTTTTAAGAAAGGTAAACCGGTAGATCAGTTTTCCATATTTATCAAGCCTAAAAAAGAAGTTCCTGAATTTATCAAGCTGCTTACACATATTACAGATGAACAATTGGCAAGCGGTACAAATTTACCCGATGCCTTGGAGAAAATGAAAAATTATCTTAAAGATGATATTGTGGTGTGTCATAATGCCGGTTTTGATATCGGTTTTTTAAATAGAAAATTAATTAGCTGTAATATTCCTGAAATTGAAAATACAATTTTAGATACATTGGATCTAAGCCGAATATATTTGCCAATTACTGTGAATCATAAATTGGGAACAGTTGCCGAATATTTTGATATTGATCTTTCTAATGCACATCGGGCATATTACGATGCCAAAGCTACAGGCGAAATATTGATAAAAATTTTGGATTTTATCGATGATAAAATTGATCTTGCAACTAATAATTTCCTTCGGGAAATTGCTGAATATGGAGATTTAGGTGTTAAGGAATTCTTAAATCGAGTAGTTGATTATCAAAGAAAGAATGTTTTGCTACAGCGAAAAAAAAATGGAACTATAGATTTTCATAATCGGAATTATATTGAGCATACAATTAAAGCAGAAAATTTAATAATTGATGATGTTTTTGGTGAAAAAGGTATTTTTCAAGAGAAATTTGAAGATTACGAAATGCGTAGTGGCCAAATTGAAATGGCGAAAGCAATCGAAGAAAATTTCAAAAAACGTGAATATTTATTGGTCGAAGCCGGAACCGGTGTAGGAAAATCACTGGCATATCTTGTCCCATCAATTTTTTACACGAATAAAAATAATACAAAAGTTGTAATTTCCACAAACACAAAAAATTTGCAAGAACAGCTGTTTTATAAGGATTTACCACTTCTGAAAGAATGTATAAACGTTCCTTTTAAGGCTACTTTGTTAAAGGGTAGAGGAAATTATATCTGCCAAAGAAAATGGTCTGAATTGACTATAAATCTTCAAAAAGTGATTAGTCCGTATGAAGCTAAAAGTTTAATGAATTTTGTCATTTGGAAGAAATTTACTAAAACCGGGGATATCTCAGAAAATAGTTCATATAATCCTAAAAGAGATCAATCTGCTTGGAAAAAAATAGTTGCTGACCGACATTTTTGTTTAGGGAAAAAATGCCCGTACTACAAGCAGTGCTTTTTGATGGATGTGCGTAAGAAGGCTGATGAATCGAATTTGGTTATTATAAATCATTATCTGATGTTGGCTGATGTGCAAAACGAAAATGGAGCCTTAGGCGATTATGAACAATTGGTTGTAGATGAGGCGCATAACTTGCCGCAATTAGCTTCAGCAGAACTTGGAATTGCTTATAGCTATGCCGATTTCAATTCTTTTCTTAATCAAATATTCTCGACTAGAGGAAAATACCAATCCGGCGTACTGGCTCAATTAAAATCTGCTAATGTCAGAAGTAAATTTGATCAGCAAAAACTGGTTGATAACAAAATAGAAGAAACAAAACATTTGATTGAAGAAAACATTGAACTCTTTAAATTATTTTTCCGTGAAATTGGTAGAGTTGTGGAACAAAAAGGAAGTTATGGAAAATTGCGTGTGCGTAATTTGGAGGATTTCCCATTTTTAAATCCATATTTCGATGAAGTTTTGGAATTCTTACAACAACTTTCCGGTAAAATCATGACAATGAAAAATATTTTATCGAATGTTAGCTCGAAGCAATTTGTAGATTATGATAAAAACTATGATAATCTAGCCGGCGCATTAGATCATATTGATGAAATTTATGATGCAATGGTTTTACTCTCCAATCCGGATATGTCTAAATCTGCTTATTGGCTGGAATCTATGCAGATAAGTGATTCTGACTATCCTTCGGGGATTTTAAATTTAGCACCTCTAGATGTTAATAAAATTTTGAATGAAAAACTTTATGGCAAAGTGAAATCAATAGTTTTTACCTCTGCAACAATGGCAATTCGTGGGAAATTTAAATATTTTTCTAATCGGATGGGATTGGATTTGTTGGAAAGTGGTTTTCTGCGTGAACTTGTTGTAGAATCACCATTTGATTATGATAAACAAGCAAAAGTGGTTGTCAGTGGCTTTTTGCCGGAGCCGAAAGATAAATATTTTCCAATGCAGAGCATACAAATTATTGTAGATTCTATCAAAGTTGCAAAGCGCGGAACAATGGTCTTGTTTACTTCTTACAAAGATTTGAACTATTGTTATGAAGAATTAAGCTCAATCTTTCAAGGGGATGATATTACGTTGTTAGCTCAAGGTAAAGGAATTAGCAGAAGTGCTATGCTTCAGGAATTTAAGGATAAAGATAATGCTGTGCTTTTGGGAACTAGCTCGTTCTGGGAAGGAGTGGATGTGCGCGGTGAATCTCTTTCACTTCTTATACTCTATAAAATCCCCTTTATGGTTCCCTCTGATCCTATTGTTGAATCATTTCTGGAAAAATTGGAATCAGAAGGAAAGAATTCTTTTATGCACTACATGATGCCAAACGCTTTATTACGTTATCGACAAGGATTTGGAAGACTTATTAGACATAAGACAGACCGGGGAATTGTTCTTGTTTTAGATAATCGAATTCAAAAGAAAAGATACGGACAGTACTTCCGAGATACTGTGCCTGCAAAAACTTATTTTCCTAGCACTGCAATTGAATTACATGATATTTTGGGAAAATGGTTTAATTAATTGGTATTTTATGATAGATGATATTGTTCTATCTTAGAAAAATTTTCTATATTCACATTTAGCCAAGTTTAGCAATCCTATTTGTTGCGGTTTTAGTCTTTAAAAAATTGCCATATAAAATAATTCAAATTTTTATTTTTATTCGATGAAATCATTTTAAACGAGTTTTAGAATATGGCATAATTATGCTATTCTTATATAACACAAAAAGCAGCAGAAAAGAAATTATCTGAGTGGACTTGACTAAAGGTTAAGTTACTAAAAATTAATAAAATAAGGATAAAAATAAAAAACAATTTGACATATAATCCCCCACAACGAATTTAGGCATAATAAAGCCGAAATAGGTGACAAAATATTATGTGTCGTCTAAATGCAAATCCTGCAATGACAGGGTTTTAGATCTTTTAGGAGGAAACAATGGCTAAGGAAAAATTTATTAGAAACAAACCACATGTTAATATTGGTACTATTGGTCACGTTGATCATGGTAAAACTACATTAACAGCTGCTATCACTCTTTATTTAAGTAAAAAAGGTGGTGGAGAATTTAAATCATTCGATAGTATCGATAATGCTCCGGAAGAAAAAGAGCGTGGAATTACTATCG
>JAMOPB010000238.1 GCA_027064945.1 Candidatus Cloacimonadota bacterium | reverse complement strand
GGAAGGTGATATTGCTACACGGAAAGTTTTGCAACGCGAAATTCCGGAGTATCCAAGCGGAATGCAGAAAAGTGTTCGAGTGAGAATTCGTTTGGAAGTGAAAGCAGATGGTAGCGTGGGGAAGATAATTATTTTGCAAAAAGCAGGTTCTCCATTTGATGAAAATGCTCTGAATGCCTTAAAAAAATGGAAATTTAATCCGATCGCAGGAGATAAAGTGCAAACCGGAACAATAACGTTTAATTATGATTTGAAATAGGAAAATTTTATGAATAGAATATTGAACATAAAAAATATTGAAGATGCAAGAGAAGAGCTTAAGAAAATAAAGGTTTCTTCGCAAGGCGTGGAAGTGATGGCACCCAAAGCTTTGGGCTGTAGCATTAAACTTACCGGTGTAAAATTGGGTGCTGCCAATATCCTAAAACAAGAGATGCTTGGCATTGGTGGAGATGCAGCTGTAGCACGCGGTGTGGTTAATGGGAAAGAAGAAATTAGCGATGTAATTTTGCTGGGAAATGCCGATAAAATAAAGAAATTGATAAAAAAATTAAATTACCAAACTATTTTCGATTTACCCAAGATTCAAGCTGATTTGCAAGAGATGCTGAAAGATTTGCTTGGGAAAAGAAAACATTCACTTAATTGTGCCGGAAAAAATTTGGCTCTGAATAAAACTCGTGTTATGGGGATTTTAAATGTCACTCCTGATAGTTTTTCCGATGGAAGTAAATTTATTGGTTTGGATAGTGCAATTGCACAAGCCAAAGAGATGATTGCTGCAAATGTTGATATTATCGATATCGGTGGAGAATCTACACGACCGGGAGCAGAACCTGTAACAGCTGAAGAGGAATTGAAGCGAGTAATTCCGGTTATCAAAGCAATTAGAAAATTTAGTGATGTGATAATTTCTATCGATACGTTTAAAGCTGTTGTTGCTAAAGAAGCTATTGCTGCTGGCGCCGATATTATTAATGATATTTCAGCTTTGGAAGGTGATGAAAATATGTTACAGGTTTTACAGGAAAATCCAAATATTCCTATTATTCTAATGCATAAAAAGGGCACTCCACAGACAATGCAAATTAATCCTTATTACGATGATGTGATAGAAGAAATTTCTACTTATTTGGCTGAAAGAATTAATTTTTGTGAGACAAATGGAGTTTCCAAAGAACGCATTGTGGTTGATCCCGGAATCGGCTTTGGCAAAAGGCAAGAGGATAATCTGAAAATTTTACAACGTCTAAAAGAATTTCACGCTCTTGGAGTTCCTGTTTTATTGGGAGCATCTCGAAAAGGCTTTATTGGAAAAATCTATGAATCTACTCCTGCCGAAAGAGAAGATGGAACTTTGGCAACTACAGCTGTTGCTTTTGAAAGTGGCGTGCAAATTGTGCGTGTGCATTCTGTGCAATCTAATGTAAGATTGCTTCAAATTTTACAAGCAATAAAGGATGTTAAATGAATTTTCTAATCCCTAATATTACTGATATAATCGATATTTTATTGGTAGCATTTTTACTTTATCGTTTGGTTTTACTTTTGCGAAGAACCGGTGGGTTCCAGATCTTATTAGGCTTGGCTGCTGTATTGTTGCTGTATTTTGTAGTTTCTATGTTGGATTTGAAATTAATGAAATCTTTTTTAAATGCGATAAGAGAATATTGGCCATTGGCATTTATCATCATTTTCCAACAGGAAATTAGAGGTTTATTTGCTCGATTAGCTCACAATCATGATTTTAAATCTCTATTCAAAGATACGAAGAAATCTGTTTATGCTAACTTGCTAAACGCTGTAGCGATTATGTCTTTTAGGAAAGTAGGAGCATTAATCGTTATAGAAAATTCACGGAAATTAGATGAATATATCGAATCAGGTGAAATTATTGATGCAAATATAACAGTGAAATTATTATTAACCATTTTTAATTCAAAAACTATTCTACATGACGGTGCAGTGATAATTAGAAATAATCGAATTTATGCTTGTAAAGTAGTGTTGCCTCTTTCGGAAAAAGTAGAATTTAAACAAAAATTGGGGACACGACATTTAGCTGCTTTGGGTATTTCGGAAGAATCAGACGCTTTCTGTGTGATAGTTTCTGAAGAAACAGGCAAAATTTCCACTGCATATAATGGAGAGATAATTTTAGGAATTAGCCAAGACGAATTAGCCCAAAGAATTAAAGACGGAACCAGTTAGATTTTTTTAGAAAAGTAAATAAATTGTTATTATCACTGCAAATTAAAAA
>JAMOPB010000237.1 GCA_027064945.1 Candidatus Cloacimonadota bacterium | reverse complement strand
CTCATAAAAATTCCAGCAGCTATTGTCATTGTACACGACATAATCAGTCCTTTTAGCGTACTAGTGTCTATAAAAAAAGCACCAAATATAGCAATCAGAAAACCGATATTCATTTCCCATCTGATTATTTTTTCTCCGCTAATTTTGAACATTATCATCCTTTTTCATAATTTCTTCAAATTGATTTCTTTCCAACAGCTCCTTCTTAATTGCTAAAAATAACTTTAAAAGCAATTCATCGCTTATGGATTTTAAATGTTTATTTAGGATTTCTTCGGCCGCATAATCTGCTTGTTTATCTTTCAAATCTTTAAAAATGCCGTCAAATTCTGGCATCTCTACAGGTGAAATATCGCACCCTGGAAACCAATCCAATAATCCCATTTTAATCCTCTTTTTCACATAAACTCAATAATATCAATGTTGTTGACAATATCAAAGTGTCTATTTGTGATATACCATATTTAATTAATCCTTCAGTGGTGGATTTGTCAGTTGTGTATTGGACTGTTAAACTCAATATTATCAATATCATTAGAATTACCGCAGTTATTTTTTTATATATACTCATGAACACTTCCTTTTTTTAAAAAAATTAAAACAAGGTTGTTTTAAACCTTGTTATCTATAACAATTCATTAATTTATACATCATATGATCTAGCTCATATCTGCTTTCACCTTGATAAATGTTTTTAAGAGCATTATTACTTAATTTATAAAAAATAGATAATTTAGGATCTATAGTGTGTATGACGGATTTTAATGGTGTTTGATATACAGGCGGTCGTCCACTGTATCTGATAGATTCCATATTTTCATCATAAAATAATGCGCTCATTATCACTTCTATATAGTTAGATAGCAAATATGCACCTTCAAACACTATATCCACAATTTTTTCATAAAATACTTCAGGAGCTATTAACTCATGTTTTTCTTTACTTGCATTTAATTCACGCTTACCATACACTAATGTAGCAAACTCTCTTAATATTCTTGAAGCATCTTGGTTTTGTAGTTTTACATGTGGAACAATTGCGATTTTTCCTTTTTCAACTTCTATGAACTCGATTTCGTCTTCTGCGTAATATCTAGGAATCATAATTTCCTTTAATGTATTCAAATCATTCTCATTAGCATCAGTATAGGTAATTGGCTCACCTTCGTCGTTTTCTTCACTCCAAAATTTTACACCGCGATCCATCATATCAAAAATTTCATTATACAATGTTTCCATTTCCCACGTACCACCTGTGTGGTGCAATCTTAAACTTGATTGTAATAATTGTTCAACAACTGCACTTGCTGCCAAAGTACCTACATAACTGATACCATTTTTATCAGCAGGCGGTAAATAATGCCCCCAACATTTTTTACAAATCTTAAAACCATCCAGTTTGCAAGTCATTGGTGAAAAAATCTCAATAGTTTGACCTATCAGATGTTTGTCTTTTTCAGGATCTATAACATGGCCATCCACCATGATACGTTTCTGTAGTGATCTCAAATGCTTTTCATCTTTTACTTTGATCTTAAAACCATGTTCGCATCCACAATCCTCAACTGTTTGATCCAACATAATAAATCCGATACTGTTCATAATGATTCTTTGCATTTCGCCCGATGCAGGAATCAATGTCTCACGTGCTGCAAGCGCCATTCTTGCACCGTTTGCTAAATCAAACATTTCATCCGGCTTTAATGATTCCAAAAGAGATGTTGCAACATTTCTATTAATTGCGCGACCATAAATATCAGTCGGTATACCGCTACTTGCAGTTGATTTCATTAATTGTACAGCTTTAAGTCTTGAACCTGATTTAAAAACTTTATAAAGAATATTATTACCGTTTTTATAGTTTTCTAAATAAGGTAAGACCATTTTGTAGAATAAATACATGTTCTGATGAAATCCGATCACTGGTTCAGTTACGAAATTCTTTTTAAATTCTTCGATCTGTTCTGAACTAACCACAAAATCATCAGCTTCAAATGAAGGAATTGCTATATCGTAAATACTTGATAATTCATTTAAAAATTGATTCAATTTCCAAATTCTGTTCATAAAATCGATATTCGAAACAGAGATATCAAAAATTGCATCAAACATCTCTTTAATTGCTTTTTTATTATATACTTTATGAATGTCAAAAAGTATTTTTTCTTTACCGTCGCCGCCGTTCTCAGTTGCTAATTTGCCTGACCCCCATTGATAAATAGTTTTGTGCACTAGTGCCCAAAACCAAGGCATCGTTGTATCGACACTCTTAACGTACACAGGTTCCAAAATAGATTTTTTTATATTTGACGTGCGAATTTTTACACTTTTAAAATTTTCAAATTCAGTGATTGGAGCACGCTGTTGCCAGTTATTCTCAGATATTTTATGAGTAACTGCCCACAAGCTGTAAACAGCTTCATGTGTTAGCTCTGGAATGTATGTATCAGGATCAAAATATAATTTCACATGATTTGCGATAAACAATTTATAAAAATCTCTTTTGGCCTGCTCGGATTGGAGATTTGTAATCCCCATACCGTCGCCGTCAAAATCCACGTTATAGTTTCTTGCGATCATCGGGTTTATTGCGATTGTTTGTATTTGCTTTTTCAAATGTTCCCCTTTTTAAAATCATTCACAAATAATTCCATCATATTCTGAATCTGAATTAGAATTAGTTTGCTTATCACGCGGTTTAATAATGTACATTTTATCTAAATTCAAATCGCCACTGTAATCAAAAAATGACCATAACATTACAAAATTTACAGCTGGAATCCACGTTAAAAACAATACAAATAATACACTAAACACAAAAATATTTAAAAAAATTAAATCAGCTAAAGATAGCCCATCCTCTTTAATATTCAACTTTGTGATTACAGGTAAAAAATCTTTTTTAAGAATTCTCAAAAGCATCCAAGTACCTAGTAAACTAGGAATTATCCAGAAAATAACAAAAAAAACAATTGCAAGTATTATTTTTAAAGTCATCATAGTTCTTCCTTCATTTTAAATTTATTTTCAAATAGCTCATCTAGAATAAATGTGCTGTCATTATACATAAACAATGTTGGAGGTCTTTCAAACATAACACGCAGCTGCGGTCTAATTTTCTGATAAATTTCATCAAATACATCATCATCAATTTTTAATTCTGCATCCTCAATGTTGTTCGTAATTAATTGCATTAAAGAAGCAATATCATCAATATCTAAAATATCATTATCATTATTTACAAGATAATTTAGCACTTCGAGAATAAACAATACTTTTGCAGATTCTCTAGGAATTGAGATCATATAAGGTGGAACATTTGCACCGCATGTTACGACAGTTCTTCCACTAAATTCAACTGTTTTTCCAAGAATAGAGTTTCTTAAAATGGATTCTTTATCGCCTAGCTGATTTTCTTGTGCGAATTTATAAATATCGTCAACTGAACGCTGGAATTTTTTAGCAGCATTTGCAAGATATATATTACGCTCGGTTTCATCTTGTATCTGTAAATAAATATCATCCATGAATTTATGTTCAAGATTTTTCAAAATTTCACTATAGGATTTAGTAATATCATTAACACTAAATCTGTTTTTTGCTATCTTAATAACAGGTCTTGTATCTGGTGGAGTCACTGGTATTTTATTCACAAAAGCAAATTTAACTATATCGCGATTACCAACTTGTTTCTTCTCAAATATTTCCCAATGATTTTCATACAAATAGTCAAATAAATGTTTCAGATTTATTATAGAATAAATTTTAAAATCAATTAAGTACCTCTCTGGATTAAGATTTTCAGAAACCCATTTATTAACAAATTCTGCTCTCAGTTTTTCTAGTTCATCAATATTCAGTTCTTCTTTTGCTTGATCTGAAATTTTTGCTTTAATTTCATCCTCATTTATCAAATTATTCACATTAACAAGAGTTGCATCATTTAAATCGTATATAAAATAGTCATGTACTTCATACACATGCGGATCAAAAGTCATGATCTTATCAACTGCTCTTTTGCTAAAGATCTTATGTAACACATGTTTTAAAGGTGGAAATACAACCCAGATATCAGATGGTAAATTTATTTGCGCAAATGTTTTCATTCGCAAATCATTACTATCACAAAGCACTCCGCAATCTTCACATCTTTGACCTGCATAATATTTACCTTTTAACTTACCACATTTGCATTCGTAATTTTTAACCGGTCCAAATATTTTCTGCGAATATAATCCTTCTTCATGATACTCATTTTTATTATTTGCAAAAATTTTGGAAGAAGTCACTACAGGAAGATCGATCTCGTAAAGGGAAAAATCAATTTTTAAACTCATTAATTTCCTTTTTGAATTTTTTTTCTTTTTGGCTAATTATTAGCCGCGCGCTTCTACTCGCTCGCACATCTTTGTGAAATTTTTAACCACAATTCACACACAAATAATTTAACAATCGAAGGTTTTGAAGAATTTAATTATATTGAAAAAAACGCAAAAAAGCAAGAGATAACTATTCTCTTGCTTTCGTCGAACTTTTCAAAAGAGTAGCAAAACACACTGACCACTTATGAACACTCATGAATAAGTAATTTGCAAACACCAATTATATTTCTATATTTAAACCCTAAAAGAACAAAAAGAGTCTAGACCACAAGTGGTCTAGACTCAGTTGCCGAATATTGCTTGGAGATCTACTTCTACCTCTGGTGACGCAGCAAGCGCTGAATCATTCTCGCTTTGAGACACAGATTCTCCAATTTTAACTTCTCCAGTTGCTGGTAATACATCATCTGCATCTGGCATTGTAACATGCGCAGACGTGTTATTTCCTTCTTTTTTTGAAACAGTAGAAACACCTGCAATGGTTGCAAGGGTTTCTTTTTTCGTTTTTTCAACTTTGTCTGCAGCTAAGTTTTCAAGTTTAGTTGTATCTACAGTGTTTCCATCTTTATCTTTGATAACAATCTCGAAACTTAATCCTAACCCTTCTATAAATTTTGAAAAAGTATCGATTGTTAATTTTTTAGATTCAACTTTTCTGAACTGTAGCATTACCGTATTTGGTAATTTCAATTCTGTTACCAACTTCGGATATTTATTTAAAATGTTTCTGATACTTTCATTCCATTGTTTGTAAGTTAAACCGTTCATGTGTTCTCCTTTTTTGATTTGTTTTTTTGTTTTTTGGAGCCAAAATACTGGTCTCCTTCAATATATAATTTCTATATATTAATCTTAAAAGATAAATTTTAAAATAGAAATTAGAAATATTCACGCTTTTTATGTTTTAATTTGCGTGAATATTTTTTCTTAGAATGCACTACTTTTGGGCGTGCATTAATTTCGCCACGAGCTATGGCTACGATATTCCAATCGCGTTTTTTAATTTTCATTTTTTTTCTCCTTTAAAAAATAAATAACGATCCCTCGAAGCTGGCTCAGCAGCCCGCGAGACTGAGAGAGTACGCGCCGCGCGGTCGCCTCTCTCCCAGCCCCTAGGCTCTGTAACCAGCTTCGAGGCAAAATTATTTTATTTATTTTATTTATTTTTTTATTTTTCTTATTATAATATCTATCTAACTTATTTTAATTATTAAAGAATATATAGAAATTGGTGTTTATTTTCTCCCAGTTCTTTTTTAAATTTGACAAATTATCTGATATTAAAAATCAACCTTTCTAATAGCTTGTTACAGTTGGCAGAACCTAGATGCAGAAAAACTTTTTTCTAGATATCATCCCGGTCTGATCGTCCAAACTAGTTTTTCAGTTTGCAGTTTTAAAATAACAACCTTTCTAATAGCTTGTTACAGTTGGCAGAACCTAGATGCAGAAAAACTTTTTTCTAGATATCATCCCGGTCTGATCTCATTGTTGCGATGAAGTCGCAACAATGAGACGGCCTGTTAGATAACTTCCTTTTGGAAGTTATCTAACTAGTCTGATCGTCCAAACTAGTTTTTCAGTTTGCAGTTTTAAAATAACAACCTTTCTAATAGCTTGTTACAGTTGGCAGAACCTAGATGCAGAAAAACTTTTTTCTAGGTATCATCCCGGTCTGATCATCCAAATTAGTTTTTCAGTTTACTGTTTTAAAATAACAACCTTTCTAATAGCTTGTTACAGTTGGCAGAACCTAGATGCAGAAAAACTTTTTTCTAGGTATCATCCCGGTCTGATCTCATTGTTACGATGAAGTCGTAACAATGAGATGGCCTGTTAGATAACTTCCAAAAGGAAGTTATCTAACTAGTCTAGACGACCAAACTAGTTTTTCAGTTTGTTGTTTTAAAATAACAACCTTTCTAATAGCTTGTTACAGTTGGCAGAACCTAGATGCAGAAAAACTTTTTTCTAGATATCATCCCGGTCTGGACGGTTCACTGTGAATTGTTTTCTAGTATGCTATCTTAAAAATATAAAAATATTGAGAAGCCCCAATGATTAGCATTTTAAATAAAAGGCAATTGATCAAAGGACGAAGACTATGATACACACACAATATTATGCTTTAATGCGAGGTATGGCTGCAGCTATTCAATCAGCTTCACCATTATTACCAATTAGCCAATGGGATTTTAATTATAATTCTAAAACCTTTGATTCTATCAAACTTCACAGAAATCCGCAACCATTCCCAAAAGGCATTATCAACATTAATAATATTCAAAAACAATTTACATATCCTCTTGCTCAAAACATGTCTGTCGGTACAAATGCTGCAGATTTGATACAATTTCCTAACGCTTTCCCAATAGCAAGCGTATTGGATAAATTTGAAATATACGGATTAACCAATAGGTACAATATTGGTATCGATATTACAGTTAACTTTGAAACTGGTGCGCAATTGTTAGATTTTTTTCATAATTACAGTGAGTATTTTCCTCATGAGGGTAAATATTATTACGATTTTGAATACGATTATTTTCTTTATTTACCTGAAAATATACTTGAAGGATATGATCCTGCTGCGGATAATGCAATAAATATATTTGCTCAAATGAAAGATGATGCTAGTAACTATGATCTGTTTGCTAAATGCGTCTCAACACCGATTATGAAATGTGAATCAATTTCACTTAATCAAGATAAAAACAGTGATTCACATTCAATAAATATGAGTTTCACATTACAAGATTCATTTTTATATATGCTAATGAAAGTAGATGCAGATTACTGGGTACGAGCGTTATCATTATCTGTTATTGTTAAAGTTGCAGATCTCAATGGGGACGAAACCGAAGTAGCTCATTACGGTCCTTATAAAGTAGATAAAGAAGCACACCCAGATTTTGCCGGAGATGCTACAGAAGAACAAGTTGGTGAAGAGCTAGAAAAAAATGATGAAACAAATAATGATACAGAAATCGAAAAGGCAGAATAATGTATATGGGCGATAATAATAAATCAATATTAAACTCGATAACAAGTGGTGCTAAAATTATGACAGGAACTAAAACTGTAATCACAAACCAAGCACGCAATTTAACTCAAAATATTAAACGAGGCGCACAACTGTCATTAAACCAACTTAAAGCTCCTGAAGAAATCGAATTAGAACTTGATATAGATTCTGATGGTGAACCAGATGCAGAAATAGAATTGCAAAAAAACGATTTAAATCCTTCATCAATACTTCCAATTAATCGCAAAACAATCAAGCAAAAAGCTCAAAAAATAATTAAAGAAAGTATGTATGAATCTCCTTATCAAATGGGGCAAAGCGCTGAAATGATCAGAAATGTTGCTAATCCTTATAATCCTAAACGCAAAAGCAAAAGTATTGTAGATCAAAAAGATCGTTTTAAAACTAAAAATGATATTTATCCCAAAGTAAAAGTTGACAATTCAATTATGGATAAACGGGTAAAGAAAGTGCGCACTTATCTTTATAAAGAAAACGGTGTTCCGATAGCTAGAAAATTAGAACACCAACCACACCAGCCGTTTAACCCAGTATAGGAGAAAAAAATGGAAATAAAACGCTATACACCTTTCATTCCTACTGAATTGGACGATTTCGATGAATCAATATATGAACAATTAACATCTGAGCCTCTTGAAAATATTTTTAACTTAAATTTAAAAGAATTAAAAGAAAATTCAAATAAAATAGAATTTTCTTCTTCGAGATACGATATGCGCCCTGATTTAGTGGCATGGGATTATTTTCAATCGTTAGCTCTTACAAATATAATAATGTTTATTAATGATTGTCCAACATTTTTTAATTTTACGCGCGAAAATATCGGTGATCAGATGCTAATTCCAGATAAACTTTATATACAAAAATTATTAAATAGCAAAATTTAATCTAAAGGATCCACATGCAAAAAACAGTTTTAACTCCATTTTTTGAAAGCAGTGAAAAATCTATTGCAAGAATCTTGAAACAACCTTCTAAAATACTTTACAATAGATTCTATAAAAATATGGATATAACGTTGCAGAAACTAGGTGCCAACGCATACACCAGAACAGTACGTAAATTGTTAGATAACGATAAAATATTTTTAGGATACAGCGCGACAGCTGCAGGTAGCGAAGTTCCGGTTTTTTCTATTTATGTTGGTGATCATAATTTACTAGCAGGCATTATACCAGACATAGTACGCTGTTCGCCAGACACAGCTACTGATATTATTAATATAATTAAAAAATTAGAAAAAATCTCAAAAGAAATTATAACTCTACAAAAAAGAATTGATGATGCTTCGATTGAAAAAGTTGTGAATCTTAAAAATGAAAGTGAGGAATTACAAGAAACTTTAGCCGCTATGCTCGATTATCCGAGAATTGCTGAAGCTATTTATTTTTCATTTCTAAGATATATAGTTGCTGAAATTGACAGAGGTTCCAGTGTTACACTTTTTGATTTAAGTATAGAATTATTTAAAAAAATTCTTGAAATAAGCATCGGAAGCATGATGCAAATCCATGATAAAAAAATATATAACGCAGCAATCGATTATATATTCACAGTGGCATTTACAAATTTGAAACCTCGTGAGGTATTACATAACATTGCAAAAAAATATGGATCTGAGATAGCAGATTTATTAGCAAAAAACGGAATTACCTCTTTGAATTCTATGGATAAATTACCGGCTTTACTTGGTATGATCAAAGTAATTAACATCACACCAATAGCTTTAAATAACGCAATTGCAAAAAGATTTGGAACAAATGTTTTATCAATGATCTACGGTACTTATGATTATTTTGTAGCATGGGCTGTAATATCTGCGCATCATTCTATTTTATTTAACATGGGGCCAATCGATCGCGAAATTCAGCTCAACATGGAAAAAATCGTTTTAAATTATAAATCAAAAGTAAGAGTATAAAAGATGGCTCGTAGTACATCAGACAGTATAAAAGAAGCCAGGGAACGTGCAAAACAAAAAGCACGTGCTTTAATAAATAAGTACGCCGAACATGAAACAGCCAAACGCAGTTCTGATTGGTTTCATGGTTCTGAGTATAATCGTATAAATTCAATTCTTGCTGGACGTAAAGTTGGGCACGAGCAAATTGGTGAAAAATATGAAAGAGAAGGTGCAGTAGGGGCGTTAGCTGCAAAAGATAAAAATATCAAATGGACAGATGTTTATACGAGAAAAAATATTATAGCGCGTGCAAAACAAGGTTTAACAAAAGACGTAGTTGGTGGTGCTGCAGCAGGAGCAGCTACAGGAGCAGCATTAGCTAGTCATGCTAGAGGCAATGAAGGGTTAAATTTGTTGATTGGTGTTGGAGGAGGTGCACTGCTGGGGGCAGGTGCTGGTTTATTAAAAACAGCTGGTCGTGCTTTAATCAAACCAGGATATAATTATTGGCGCGGCAAGAAAGAAGCTGAACTTGAAAATATGAAAAAGAAATACGGGGTAAGCTAATGAGAGATCTAATTGCAGAAAAAGCTAAATTGATATTTGAAGCACGTTGTCCGGTAGTCCGTGGATTTGAAACAAATTCTAATGTTATTAAGTCTTGGGCAAAAAAATACAATGTACCTGAAAGCTTGATGGCTTTATTTTGGCGCCGTGCTGAATTACTAGCTGCAAAATCTACCAGATGTAAAAAAATTCCTTATGCAATCGCGATGGATATATTCAAAGCAAGTGTTAAAAAATATTTAAGTAAATGTGATCAGGATATCAAATATGCAATTGATAACCCTGAAATAAAAGGTCAAAAAGTAAAAATACATTACGACGAAGCTAAAAAAGTTTCTTTAGATCAAATTATCGAGAGATTTAAAAAAGAAATTCATGATTTAGAACGCGAATGCAAAGGATTATAAAATGAGTATTGCGGAAAAAGCAAGAAAAATATTGAAAGAAAATCCAAAAGCAAGGTTAGCCATGTTAGGTGCGGGACTTGCAGGTGGCGCGGTTGCTGGTCACGCGCTAGCTGATACATTAGCAGGCGATTTAACTATGCCTGCACTTCATGTTAAATTAGCAGGATTAGGAGCAGCAGGCGGAGCACTAGGTTCAATCTATCTGACTAATAAAATCACAAAATCTGATAAAAAGAAAAACAAATGAGCAAAAACTGGCGTCGAACCCGCGATTACCGTATTTGGCGCGCCACCGTGATTAGACGTGATAAGGTATGTCAAATTTGTGGATCGATTAAAAATAGACACGCGCATCATTTAGACCACGCAACTTATTTTCCAGAAAAACGCTTCGACCCGGAAAATGGTATATGTTTATGTGATGAATGTCATAAAATGTTTCATACAAGTTTTAAACGTAGTTATCGCCAAAAAGCAACTCGCGAAGATTTTAGACAATTTATCGAATTATTTATCCGTGCAAAAGAAAATTCGATCTGCAGCAAGATAAACAGCAAACAGCTTACAGAATTAAGGAAGAAGTTAAAATGCTAATAACATCAGACAGCTACAAAACCACAAATCTTAAATATGACAAAGTTAGCCCGAGAGTTGCTCGTTTCGATTATCGCAAACATAAATATGCTATTTATATGTATTTAGATCCTTTCCATAGTGGTGATTATGAATATAATTTTCAGTGTTGTGGTAAACAGCAAACTGTTAAATCAGCATACTTACCAGTATATGTAGGTAAACTAGAAAACAGCCTGCAGTACCGTATGAATCATCATATAAACAATTTTGTCCGAAATATCGATGATTCACAAAATCAATACAAAAAGAAATTTTTTCAAGAACTTGAAAGACAAATCGAACAAAATAAGCAAAGCGGAAATCCTGATAATCTGATGCCAAAAAACCTAGATGAATATAAAAATAACTGGATAGTTATTATAAAAACATTTGATAATCCAAAAGATTTACGCGAATATGAGCGTGAAATCATCAAAGCAATTGGTACCCAGTATGACGGGAGCGGTCCGCTAGTAAATAAAAGAAAAGGAAATTAATATGGCAGAATTAAGTTGTTTAACAATGCAAATAATAGAAGAATCAGTTTCTCAAGATCTAGAACACCAAATTATGACCAACCATAATAAACTTGTAGATATATACACAGAAGTTTATGATTGGGCTGAAAAAATGCATAAACAAGGTAAAATTAATACAAAGCAGTGGGAAAAAATAGTTGCTTGGGGAGAAAAAGTTGAAGATTTACTTGAAAAAAGTGATCAACATCTAATGTCTAAAAGTGATTATTTCGCTCAATTTGCTATGGCTGTACTTTTCTTTATAATTGATGTTATTGCAGTTGTTATCGGACTTGGGTTTGTACCCGGCGTAACATTGATTGCAGCGCCAATAATGACACCGCTTGCTGCAATATTTGCAATATCAAGATTATATGAGATATTTAAATTAATTAAAAATGGTGTCCCTAACGATCAAGCAAAACAAGAATTTCTTAAAGCAGTTAAAGAAGCAATTAAGACAGATCCTAGAAAAATTATTAAAAAAGGTTAATAATGCGCGAAATGATAATAACTGAAGCTGTAGCTATTGCTAAAACAGCTTCGGTTAAATCGCGTGCATCTGATTTTGATATCACAGAAAAATTTGCTAAACTCAGCAATCCGATTAACGCATTTTTAGAAAAAATATATGATTCTCTTTTCAAAGCATTTCAGTCTGAAAAAGATATTGAACGTGTGAAACGCATGTATTATTCTCAACAACAGAGAATAATACAGTTTTTAGACAAACAAGGAATCGATAAACGCAAAATAGATCAAATAATTAAAAATATCGAGCAAGGCAAATATCAAGATCTGGATAAAATATTCACTTTTGATTTTATTATCAATGAATTCAAAGAAGAATTAAAAAATATTCAAGCAAAAGATGCATTAATACTTGCGGTGATGTTTATTTTTATTTATATATTAAATACTGTTGTGATGACTACGTGCGTATCGTTATTCGGACCTATGGGGTTATATATTGGTGCAATTTTATGTGCGCCGTTCACTGAAGAAATCTTTAAACGTGCAGCCGTTAAACAGTATAAAGGTTTTTTAATGACCTCTGCTTTAGCAGGCGCTGAAGCTCTTTCATATATTATGCAGTTTGCCGCACTCGGTTTTCCTGTATTGTTTCTAGTTATTGTGAGATTGTTTTCGTTTGTATTTCACTTATCCACAACATATTTTCACAAAAAAACACAATTGCAATCGCAATTTATCGAATTATATTCAAAAAACCCGAATAATTATAAAATAAAACAAGCAATCGAAGATCGCGGTACATTGATTGCGCAAGTATTACATGCTTTTTGGAATGGTGTTGTAACAAAAACAGGATTAATCGGTGTTGGTTTGTACGCATATTTAACAAATAAATTAAATAAAGGATAAAACACGGATAAAAAATATATCACATATCGCGCAAAAGCATTATTGCTGGAGGCAACGGGACAAATAAATTCTTTAAAATTTATTATTAAACCAGCAACTAAATCTATATCGTTTAAAAATTACGTGTCAAGACATCTTGATGAATTATCTGATGAGCCGAAATCAGCAAACATCAATGATGTGCTAAGAGAATTAAATGATGCTTGTTGTGGCGTATACGCATTTGAAAAAAACGGTAAACTAGTAGCTTACGCAGAACCAGTTGTTTTGCAATCTAAAGACTTTCACTGCGCAAACTGTAAGCCGTTTCCTAAAAATAAGCCATATGCAATCACGTTTTATGATAAATATTCTTCAACAGTATTTCCAAGATTTATTAATGAAAAAGAATCATATGAATTAATAAAAGATTTTGTAATAAACGCGCCAAGTTATTTCAAACTTATGCCTTCATATGGTGATGATAGAGATAAAATTAAAGCAGATAATTATTTTGTGTTTGTGGATGCTGAAGAAATCGGTAAAAACATGTTGAATAAATTAAAAAATGATAAAGATATTGAAGCAATTTGTGATCACGATATTTATTGTTATTTGATGCCAAAAAAAGGATGACATAATATGAGAGAAAAAATTATATTTGAAGCCAGTGAAAAAGCGCGCGAAGCTATTAACAAAGGCGCGCTAAGTAGCAGCGATCTTGCATCTATTGCTACAACACCTATTGTGCCAGTTTCGAGATTTTTCGAAAAAAACACAGGTGTAGAAGTTGGTAGAGAAGTTGGAGAACCTCAAGCTGGAGTAGAATACGGAAGAGAAGGCGCAATTGGAGCATTAGCGCGTAAAGATCCTAATGTGACAATGAGAGATGTCTACACTGTAAAAAATGTGGCTTCACGTGCTTTACATGGTGCAGTGCCTGGTGCACTAGTTGGTGGTGCAATTGGAGCAATTGCAGGTGGTAGTGAGGGTGCTAAAGCTGGTGCAGCAATCGGTGCAGGTGCTGCAGGAGCTGCAAATGCAGCAGCACGACCTGCGTATAATTATATCAAAGGTAAACTGTACGGATCACCAACAATAATAGCTAATCAAAAATAACAAACAAGAATCTAGCAAACAGCAAGCTAGATTCTTGTTTTTTGTTTTTTTTGAAAAAAAGCAAAAAATGAGACCGCAGACGCGGTCTCTAAAAAACTATGAAAGGAGGTGCAATATGATATTATATATTTTTCAAAGATTAGTTAATGCAAATATTTTTCAAGCATTTGAGGTACAAAACCGCTACCCAGATTTTTTAAAACTACATTTTTACCAAGTTGAGGCACCATTTTCCAAGATTGGATTCCTCGAAAAATCGGATTGATTATAAAATCTGCAATTGACATATAGTATCTTGGAGTATAAATATCTCGATTACTATCTCCAATTATCATAATAGTTATCCATTCTTCATAGTCAGGTATTAATGATCGATAACTTAAAGGACGAGTAGAAATGACTTGTGGTAAATTGTTAATTGTATCTATTACATAATGAGTTGGGAAAAATAATGCGCGATCTACTAATGAATATTTTTTAAGATATTCATCCCAGACGCGCGGCCAATCAGGCCGCGCGGTATCGATGGCAGTTTGTTCAAATTTATAAACACCATTATTCCAACTGTCACATATCATAACACCTTTGGGCCTTGTTTCAAATAATCCATTAGTGGAAAAACGTTTTTCAAGAGCAGGGTTACCAATTATCATCAATGAATCCTTTATAGATATGGAGGATAAATAAATTGTTTTTTGGAAGTTATGATACAAGGTCCATTAATTCCGTCGCATGTTAATTTAGTTTTTGCGCGTTTAATGATATCATCCCGGGATGATCTTTTTTTATTTTTTTTATTCTGCTCTTCCATTATTAATCTTTCTGTGCAATTCTTTATCTTTATCATTTATTTCCTTTATAGCATCGAGTGATGGTTTTGCTATATCCGATTTACTGTCAGCTGAATCTGGCACAGTAACTCCATCATTTATTTGAACGGCACCACCTTCTATAGCAACCAATGAACTTCCTTCTATGTAAACAGATTCCGCTTTAATAGAAATATGGTCATTTGACAATTTAATAAAACTGCCACCAATTTTAGCAGTTATCTGGTTCTCGTCTATATGTACATAATTGCCGGAATTGTGAAATAAAGTTATATGATCATCATGAATCTCAGCAACTGTACCATTTTTTTTGGATAAATGAATAACATCATCTTTACCCCATACATTGCTTTTTCCATTATGAAAACTAATCGCGAATTGTTCTCCATTCTCATCGATAAAAGCCCAAGATTCTTTATCTGTTGTATAAATCAAATAAAAATCATCACGGTCTTCGTTAGGCGGTTTTTCAAAAGTAATTATATTTAATATATATCCAGAATCCCAATATGTTTTATTTGAATTTTCAGGAAAACCAACTAGCACATGCGTACCAGGTTTTAAAGGCATATAACTGCCATAACTGTTAGTGTTTTTAAAATCTCTGAGTTCAGCCTCTGTGTATCTAATAAAATTATTTCCAACGCAATTATAACACCATACACCTGAATATTTATTATTAATTGGAGGGTTATCAGTTAGATCGTTAAATTGCAATTCAGGAATATATACATAATATCGACCTTGTTTTTTCGGATCATCGCGATCAAGTACAATGCCTTCATAAATATCAAATTTCAAAAGGTCCTCCTTAATATTTGCTATGATATAGGTCGACGAAAAAAACAAAAATAGAGGCCGCAATATATGGCCTCTATTTAAAAACAGATAAGAGAACACATCATTTCAGAAATTAAAATGATTATTCACTTCCTAATCTTTGTCTAACAATTTGCTTCGCTTTATTATACCACTTTTGCATGATTTTCTGGCGTGCTTGCAACATTAACGATTTATAACGTTTTAATTTATTGTACATCGGGTCGTTATTTTGCTTAGCCAGCTGCACAGCTAGTGTAGCTGCAGCTGCGTTAATTTTTTGTTCGCGAGTTCTTTTGATTATTGAATGATTTTTTAGTGCCATTTTTTATTCCTTAATGTTGATACAATATGTTGCTTAGCCTCTTGAATAATATATTCTCTTATTTTTCGATTTTTATTGTTTATCATTTTCTCAACAATTGTTCGCAAATTATCTGAAGTTTTTTTATATTTAATATTATTTTCTTTCAAAAATTGTTCAACAGCTTGTAGATCCGCGTTGTTTTCTGCTTCTGTTGACCAGAATTCAAAAGATTTTTGATCACGTGGTTCTATAAAATCATGTTCAATCATAATAGAAGTATTTCGCGGATGATAAAAAATAGCGCGCTGATAAAAAACAAATTCATTTTTATGATTTTCTTTCAATTTTTTAAAATCATCTTCACTTAATTCTTTTTTCTGTTTAACGGCTTGCGAAGAACCGCGTGAACTAGGAATAATGAAATATCTTACGCGATTATGGTCTTCTTTGTACGCAGTTTTGCGAAGTCTAAATGTTTTAAAGTACCAATTTTCATGCGAATCTATATAAATGCTGTCATTTTTAATTTTTTTAATTAGAATTTTATTAAGATTTAATAGATATCTAGTTTCATTCATCATGAATTTACCCATGCCCAGAGCACATCTGGCTGAGTATTTTCGAGTTTTTGCATTGCTTCAGATCTCAATCTTTCAGCTTTTTGCTCTAATCTATTTAAGTTCATATTGATAGTGCCCTGTGGAGTAGTTAATTGTTCAAATTTAGATCTTAAAGATAGTACATAATCAATTACATCGGCAGCAGCTAATTTTTTGAAAGCAGAATACATTGAAGGTTCGATTTCATTTGGATTTAAGAATTCAGCGCCAAGTTCAACTGTAAAATAACTAGGCTCTGAATATCCGATTGGTATTGTTAATTCAATTATATCTGGTCTAAAAAATTGAAATGATCTTACTGGTGTCATGGAATCTGCCATACTATATGTATAATTAGAAACGGCTGCTGAAGTTGCATCAATTTGATCAAAAACAGTATATGCTACAGTCCAGTTGGACGGAAAATAAACATTTTTAATCTCATATATCTGACGCTCATAATTTATAATTTTATAACGATGCTTGTGTTCAGCCTCTGTTACTAATTCTATTTTATCACTCGGATAATCTATTCTGTCTATATAATTAAAATATTGGCAAAACTCAGGCATAGTGACAGTTTTAATAATATCAAGTATTTTGTATTCATCAACTTCGAGTTGATTAACATCAGCTCCGAGTTGAATTTTAATAAAATCAATTGTGTTATTCCAATTAATTAGAGAACTCATTATAATCCTTTTTATTATGTCTTGGTTTCTAGTCTTTCGTCTGATAGTTTGGTTTTTATTTTTTAATTTAAAAATTTCATTTCTCCAAATTCGCCTTAACGATAGATATTAGAAAATTAAGTTAAAATTAAGAAAAAAAGGATTATAAATGAAAGGTAAAGAATGGCAGATATTATTGAAAATCTTATCGAGAAAAACGGTATAGTAACAGATGATATACAAGATGATGATGTACGCGACCAAGTGGTCGAAGTAGAAACAGACGACACTAAACATGAACCTACTGAAGAAGAACTTAAAGAAGAACAGAGAATAAAAGCGTTTAAAGCAAAAATGTCTCTTGATGACAAAAGAGAACGTAAAATACCTGTTGCACCAGAACGAGTTGAAGAAATTATCGAAGAATTTATGAACAAGTATAATATAGACGAAATTTTCGACAATCATTTTATTGAGCAAATAAAAACATTTCACAATGAAGAAAACCATGATAAAATAGTTTCTGGCGCACTGGGTAAAAATGAAGATCTACAATTCGATATTGATTTTTTTCAAAATCTTGTCGACTGGGTAAAAGAAAAAATTAATGAATTTGTAGAGGCAGAATTCAAATCTGATCCTGATATGCCTGACGATAAAAAAGAAGTATTAAACAATCTTGATATTCATGTTGGATTAACGGTAGACGACGCAGGTATCGATAAAGTAACTTTAATTACGTGGCATTATTTACTTAAAAATTTAGAAAAAATTGCTCGTGAATTTATTAAAAAATATAAAGATGAGTTAGTAGGTTATAACAAACAAAAAATCGCAATTGAATTATATAACAAAGAAATCACAAATATTCTTTCTAATCATCCGCAGATGAAAGCATTTGCAAATACTATTATTTCAATCACATTATCATGGATGAAAAAATATCACGCAAAAAGTTCGCGTCTTTCGAAATTTATTTATGAATTGCAACTTAGCGATATGTATGTAATGCTCAACACAATAGTGCGTTATTTGATATTAATAGCAATTAAAAATAGGAATCCATTAGAGCTTCGCGCACTAATGTCTACATACATATCACTTATCCATAGAAACATAATTTCACTATTGTCTGCTGACATTACAAAAGTTAAAATAGGTTATGTAGCTGCAGTTCAATATATGTTTGAGGAAGGCGAAAGAACTCATTTCGCATACAATAAGCAGCAAATGATAGCAGAAGCATTAGCAAATGTATTTAAAAATAGAAATAAACGCAAATTAAAACCAAATCACGATATTTTAGAAATGTTTAAGTACCTCGGAGAAATGAATCAACTTGATTTCTTTTATTTTATGAATCCGAAATATTCTATCCTCGATAATATGTATATGTATACATTAATAGGTTCACAATTAAAAAACAGCGAAGATGAATTAGCTAACGGATTTACTTATTCAAGTAAATACAAATCTAAGAAAAATTATCAAGCTATTAAAAAATATTTCGATTCTCTATATGCGGATCGCATGATTGCTGCGTTACAAAAATTTTTCGAGCACGAAAAAACCGCACAGGTGTTCTATAATAAAATGAAAAATGACATGCTGCGTGCTGTTAATCCTGAACATTATATCAATCAGTGGGGCGAAATACCCGAAACTGATATGGAAAGAACAGTTGCGGAAATTGATAATATAGCTTTAAAAGCTATTAGAGAACTTGAAAAGGTACATGATGAGTGCTAAAATTAAAGAGGTCGAAGTTGTAGTTGATTATAGTAAAATAGACAACGAAGTTGATAAAATATATCAAGAAATTGACGATAAAATAGCTGAGCTCGAAACACGTATTAAAAATTTACGTGATAAAGAGAAAATGTTAGATAAATTTATTTATACAAATTATTCACAGCTTGAAGCTACCGATAGTAAAAATTATAAGCTTCGTTCGCAGCTGCAGATAGCTATTTCTAAACAACTTGAAATACAGCAAATCGTAACAGATACAATTATCAAATATGAAAAGTTAATACAGGATTACGTTAATCAAAAAAGTAAACTCCAAAATGATAAACTCAGCAATTATCTCAGATGGAAAAAATCTACAGAAACCGCGGCTGATGAAAATAAATTTCTTGAAGTTCTTAAGAAATTCGAAGAGGCTACTGCTCTTGTTAGTAGTGGTTCTTCCGATCAGGAATCAGCTAAGGCAACAGACAACGCGCTTGTCAAATCAATTCTTGAACAAACTTTTAAAGATGGATATGAAATATAGGTTGCTAGCAGCACCGTTTTGGCTGCTGCTAGCAACCTTTTTGTTTTTTTTTGCAAGAAAAAAATGAACAACAAGTTTAACTCCGGTTTTGTTCTCGCGGTCCGGCAACCGCGTTTTTTATTGGCATAATTTTTTGTATAAGCGTCCAAGGCGCGCGTTGCGCGCCTTTTCGGCTTCCATTATATTTCCGTTGTATTTGGACAACGGAAATTCGATGGCAGCTTTGCTGCCATCGATAAAATTGAATCTGATACACGGGCCAGATCCCGCTGTGTCTGGCCCGAATGAGGCGATAATCGCCTCATTATAATAAAATCCATTTATTTTGATAAACATTCTTTCTCCTTTTATTTTTTCTATTTAATATCTATCTCAAAGAACTTTTTATTGAAATTTTAAAAGAGATATATGAAATACAGCTACTAAAAACTGTTTCCAACACCAAAGTTCATTGAAGTCAAAACCCAAAGTCTTGAACTAAAACCCTTTGCAAAGGAAAAATTAATGAATAAATCTACATTATCATACAAAATTTTTAATGAAATGTATTTACCAATTTTTAATAAATTTAACGAATCAGAAAATACAATTTTTGAAAACATGGATTATAGGCCTCCGGTTGATAACCTTTATAAAGAATTCATCCAGTCTCCTGAATACGAAATGTTTTTAGAAGCGAAAACTAGATCTGATAAACAAAAAATAATTGTTAGCTGGATATATGAACATCTGTTTTTAGAAACATATTTAGATGTTAAATATAAATTGATTACAGAGCATGAACAACTTCCATACGACATCGAATATAAATTAAACACTTCTTATGATGTAATTTCAGAAGGAATCAAATCTGTCGTTGGCAGTATCGTTGTAGGAGGTTCGTTGGCGGGAGCTGCAGGATATTTCCTCGGAGGCATTTTTGCACCAGCTGCTGTTACCACAATTCTTGCATTAACTGTGTTACTAGGATTAAGTGACAAAGATAAAAAGAATATCATCAATGGTTTTGAGATGGCGGGCAGAGTAATTGGTAAATTCCTTACTGTTGATTTGAATAAATATGGTATAGGTACTAAAAAAGAGATTTTATCAATGATTGATGCTCGCGAAATTGCAGATTTATTTGACGAATGTCAGAAAATCGTTGGCTGGAATCCATCAGAATCTAATAAATTTACAAGATTTATAGAAAAAATTACAAATTCACACAAAGAATACGATTATGCGAGATGTGTAGGTTCTAAAATAATTAAATTTTATATCACATTATTAGAAGCACTTTATAAAATCATGAAAGCAAGTAATGTTGATGATAAAGTGTTTGGCGTATACGAAAATGGATTAAAACGCGGTATGTTAAATGAGGCGCTTTTCCGCAACATAGCGAGACTTGCACGCGATAAAAATATGTATAAATTACTTGAAGTTGTAAACAAAGTTTCTGAAAATGTTCAAAAAATTATTGACACATTTAATAATTCTAAGGATCCGGAATACGTAAGAATCGGACACGACCTCAGCAAACAGTTAGACAGTGATTTAAGAAATCTTGCTTATCAAATAAGCAAAGAAAGTAAAAATAGACCAGCTCTCAATAGACGTGATAATGAATTCTTTAAAGAAGGTAAAGCAGCAGAACACGCCAAACCAAACAATAAAAATTTCGGCTCTTCAAATTTCAATAAAAATCAGTTTCAAAATAACAATCCTTTTTAAGGAGGTACAATGGGTTTAGAAGAAGGATTTAATTTTAAAAAGAAAAAACAGCAATTGCTCAATCCGGAACAGACAAATATAAACAGTTCTAATTTAAAATCTAAACAATCTGTCGAGCCTGGTCAGCAGCCAGCAGATTCTATCAGCCGATCTTTAGAAACCAACCAATCAACTTCTACAAAAATTGATAAAACTTTTGAAGGTGAAGTTGAAATTTATGAATTAGAAATGCCTTCTTCTAACCCACAGGCCAATAATAATCAAACAAAAAGAGCTCCTAAACTCAAAATACCAATTGTTAATTTAAAGGAAATCTGATGAAAGTCGTGGAAATAAGAAACCTATGTTTATCTTATGATAAACGTATGTGCGAAGGGCCGGCCAACTGGGCAGGATTATATGTAATGAAACAAATATTAAGAGGAATTCAGCTTAAACAACTTAAAAATGCTGTGAATGAAACTGAACTCTGGGTGCCTGAAAATATAGTTAAAGGAGTGGATAAAGCTATGAATAAAGTATTTATAAAATGATAAGGACTAATAATGGCCAGTGGTACATCTTCTAAAAAAACATCTAAAAATAAAAAACCGCCAAAACCGATACAAGAAACACTTCATGAGCAAGCTGCACTCCGCCTTAAAGCTTTTATTGAAGATCTCAGATATGATCCTATGTTCAGGCACCGTTTATTTTATCCGGTTCTCTATAAAGAAATTGTAAGAGGTGCTCAATATACAAAAGATAACGAAGTTCGAGCAGCTGTTGCTGAGGTTATTTATGAATATTATTTATTGAAAATGGAAAAATTTGATAGCGATAAAGCAGCTCAAATTTTTCAAGCAATCTTGTTATCTAATGGACCTATGTTGCCAAAAGAAGATAGATTTGTTATCAATGATGCAGACAATGCAAATTCTATTCTTAATCCGAAAAACAGAGACAATGTTGTTCATAGAACTAGAGTTCTGTTAATTGTGCTACAAGATGAGAACTTATACAACTTTGTATTCAGAAGCACAGTAGGTGGAAATCTAGATAATATGAGACAAAAATTCAAAGAACTTGTGAAAAATATTCACATCACAGCGAGCGGATATAAAATACAAGACAAAATAATTGAAAAAAGTGTTTCGCTAGATTGGCAACGTGCATTAAAAGGCAAAAATCCTGTTGTTACACCGCTTGAAAAAAATATTACAGTATTATCAGAATACTTTGAACATATTAGGGATAAAGATATTCAAGATGTTGTAGGGTTCTTGATATATATGGGTAAATCAAGAAACATAGTGACTGATTTCAGTTACCGACCTATGACACAAGACATGTTAGAAAAATATACAGAATACGGCCTTTCACCGCAAGATGAAAAGAAACTGGAATACAGAAATCAAATTGAGCAAGCTTTAGATAGTAATGTACTACAGAAAGATCTTACCGCACAAATGGATTCTTTTATACCGGTGATAACACGCGAGTATGCAGCTATCTGTACAGGTGAAAAAAGATTACTTGATTGGTCAACATCATATAAGCTGTCTGATTACAACATTAAGAATTCCTTGAAACTTAAATTGCAGCGCACGCTTAAACAGATAGGCGATTATACTCGTAATTATTTAACTAAAGAGTTACTAGATACCGATCCAGAAAATCCTAAAAAAGATAAATTTATTTCTCAAGTAGTTGCAGAATTTTATGAAGGTCTGAAAAAAAATAAATCAGTATCTGATTTATCACGTAAAGTAATCACATACGATAAATTTTTAAACCATAAAACAGATTTGAGTTATTTTATTTTTGAAATTTTTAAAAATGATATTAATTATATTAATGAAATTTGTGATGAAACTGACAAATTAAAAGAGCGTAAAGACAGTTTTCAGCAAGCTTGGGATCAGAGAAAACTCTCTAAAGATGAAATATTATTAGATAGATTAAAAGAAGATATAGAAGATCTTTTAGATGATATCGGGAAATGTTTCAAAGTACGTACCTATGAAGCCGATAATATCGAAAAAATCGTACAAAATATTATAACTCGTCAAGGGTTAACTATCAGTATTGGGCATATTCGCGCTAGTATCCGAAGCGAATTAAATAATGCATTTAGTAAAATTGGTAACCTTTTAAATAACGATACTGTTGCTGAACGTATGGTGCAATCAATCATCAATAATGCAGCAAAAGCAATTTCTAAAACAATCAAACATCTAAGTGGCATTATTAAACATAAAATAGAAAAAATTTTAATTAAAATCTTAGCATATATAGAAATTGTTGATTTTTCAATTACAAAAATTACTGGTTACATAGCGTCTATAAAAACAGCAACTGATTATGATAATGCTATTAAACAACTTGAATTATTTTATGGTCTTAAATATATTAATTGGATGCTAAAAGAATATGTGTTATCTGATGAAGAACTTAAAGAAATTGAGAACATATCTCCGGGATATGCAGCTGCGATTGAAAAATTTATTAAGAATGTGAATAAATGTTTTATATTTAATGATGAAATTGCTCAATATATTAGCGAATATGATAATCTTTTCCCTGAAGATTATTTACGTAAAATTGCTTCAGCAAAAATTGCTTCTAAAAAAATTTCTGAAAAAATAAATGAAGAACCTTTAGCTGAACATTTACTAGAAATTTATTTCAAATATTATCTAAAACCTGTATTAATTAACTTTTTTGGATATGCATTTGATAATTTCATTTATAATTCTCGTAGAAATGATGTGGAGGCAGATATTATTTCCAAAGATATTCTACATTTCAGTACATTATTAACTCCAAGCAATGTAGGGTTATTAACTTTTGATGGTGCTGTTATTCAGGATTTGGCAAAATTCACATATGTTCTTATGTCGGATACTTTCTCAGGAATTACTTATAATTCACCAGATTCTGTGATCAAGTTTCTAGATAAAGTATACGGAATAACATACTTCAATGTAATAATTTACGGTCGCAATGATGCATATGTGTATATGAATAATGTTGGGGTACCTTATTTATATAGAGGAGCAAAGACCAAAATCCCGATTAGAGAGTTGCGTAATAATTATGATTTCTTAATGGATCCATCACGCGGCTTATATAAAAATATATCTTTACCAAAGAAAAAACATTAATTAATAAGGAATTTCGATGATAGGATTTTCTGAAAAAGAAAAATTCGAGACACTGGAGACTGCTCGCAAGGCTCTAGAAATGATCGAAGAAGGACGCAACTGTGGGATACAATCGGGGCCCCAAGGTGTTAAAAAAATAAAAGGTTTCGATAAAAAAGATATGCTCAAAAAAGCAGAAAAAGATGCAATATTTTTTGAGCACATTTTTGAAACAATTATTGGTAGCAAAAGCGAAGCTGCTAAAGCAGCTTACGATAAATTGATTACTGAAGCTATGGTTCTAGCTGGTCAAATTTTACAAGAAGCGGATGTTTCTCCGCGTACTGTATCGCCAGCTATCGATTACGAAGTATTATCAGAAGACGAGATGCTTAAACATTATAAAAGAAGTTTCAATTTAATTTTAGAACATGAATTTAATAAACCAAATTTAAAATCTGAATTATTATTCGAAGATGTACAAAATGGATGTGAAGCAAAACGTATTCTAGCACCTGGCATTAAAGGTTTGATAATCAAATGTGCTAAAACTGGTATTCTGGATAAAAACGATCCTGAAGCAGTTGCTAAATATCTGGGTGCAGAAAATGCGGTCGCACATGCTATAGAAAACACGTTAATTCCTTCAAGAATCTTCAAACAAATTGAAGATTATAAAAACAATTTACCAGAAGGATATTCTGATATTTTTGGAAACACGCTTGCTGAAAAAATTGAAGCATTTAAATCAGCAGTTGCTAAAATTGCAGCAATTGTTGCACCTTTTATTTTCGTAAACGCGTTAAAAGAAGCTGGCATAAACGTACCATTCAATCCCGCTGAAGTGGCAGGGATTGGATTAGACAACGAAGAAGCAAACTAGTTTTCTAGTTTGCTTTAACTAAAACCTGTAATATAAAAATTCCCATAAAGGATATTTAATATGGAAAAAAATGTAATCGTTTTTGAAGATTTAATCGCTGAAGCGAGTGCTGCAGCAGCTATGGATTTAGCAGCAGCTGCTCTAAATAGCACAATCCACAGAGTAATTCAAGAAAGTGGCGCGATTCTTAAAGAAGAAGTTGATACTGTTAGTAAACTTTATGAAAAAATCATAACAGAAGCTATGGATGAATTTGTACCTAGCGAAGAAGAACTCGAAGAACTTAAAAAACAACTAGAAGCTGCTGGTTACAAAGTAGTTAAAGCAGAAGAAGTTGAAGCTGAAGAAGGTGAAAAAGCTCCTGAAGCTGGTGAAGCTCCTGAAGCTGGCGAAGCTGAAGAAACTAAAGAAGAAGATTTAGTGCAAGAAAGCGCAGACCTAGCGGCTAAAATTGCAGCTAAACTTGAAATTCTTTAATTAAAGGAAAGAAATATGGCACATTTATTCGATGTAATTGTAGAAAACGCAGTACTTCAAGCTAAAACTACTATTTTAGAAGAAGCAGCTGGTACTCCAACTGCTGAAAGATATGTATATATCGTTGAAGCAGCTGGCGATACACTTAAAAAAGCTAAAGATTTTGTTGTAAAAAACAAAGGTAAATTAGCAGCTTTAGCTGGAGCAGCGGCTCTTGCAGGTGCTGGTGCTTATTATGCACATCAACATCCTGATCAAGTAGAAGCTCTTAAAAATCAAGCTGGCGAAGCACTAGAAAACGCTAAAGAAAAAGCTGGCGAAGCAGTTGAAACTGTTAAAGAAAAAGCTGGTCAAGCAGCTGAAACTGTTAAAGAAAAAGCTGGCGATATAGCAGAAAAAGTTAAAGAAACTTTCTCAGGAAACGAAACAAAATAATCTGATTATCATTTAACGAGATTCGCAGCTGCGAATCTCGTTATTGTTTTTTTAGCAACTGCGCATTTAGAAATCTATGCCCAAATAACTGTATAAAATTACAAAAAGGATTTAATAATGGAAATAATTCATGAATCTATTGTACAAAAAGCAAAAGAATTTGTTTCTAAACATAAAGGTAAACTAGCAACAGCAGCAGGTTTAGCAGCTCTTGCAGGAGGTACTTATTATGCATATAAAACAGGGCATCTTGATCCCGCATTAAAAACCGCTAAAGAATTTTTCAATAAGAAAAATGAAGAAACAGTTGAACAGCCGGCTGAACAAAAAGATTTAGCAGCTGAAACACAGAAACATACTAATCTCGGTAACAAAACAGTCGAAGTTAAAGCGCCGGCTGAACAAACAGTTCCAAAACCAGATAAAGTACACCCTGGTCATAAAATTAATGCAGGTGTAACTTTACCAAGCGGCACACACATCACAAATACTGGTGAAGTTTTAAATGATAAAACAGTTCCAAAACCAGAAAATATTATATCTAAAGGTGTTAAAACATTCCAAAATAATGTTGAAAAAACTGCCAAATATGGTCTACAGCCTACTGAAAGTGGCATAAAAGCTGCAAACTTTTTAGATAAAATTACAGGTCAATCTAAAGAAGTTAAACCTGCTCCAGCTCCTGCATTCGATACAAAAATAAGAAAATCATATTCATATGGATTAGAATAACAGAAAATAGCAAACAGAGTAACGCAATCGGATTATACCGTTTTGCGTTACTCTGTTTTTTGTATTTTTTAATTTAATATACTTAATATTGCTTTTTCAACTTCTAACTGCCTATCCCTCTTTTCAGCTTCCAAATTATTACTGCGATGTTCAATTACTTGTAATTCAGCTTGCTCATCCTCACTATCATCTGTTTTAACAACTGTTAAAATTTGCTCAAGTGATACTCTTGGACCATAATTTTCATCAGGGTTTCCTTCGAGTTCTCCTCTTTTAATCAAATCTTTTCTAGCATAAACTGCATGTGAAGCGGCGAATACAACGTCGTCATGAAAACCGCGTGCTGCTTCGATTCTTCCATTACTTTTCTGTTCTAAAACTTGTAATTCTTTAATTAATTCTGGGCCTACAATAGATTCTGGCTTCTCGTTTACTAGCTGCAATAATGCGTTAATAATAAGCGGTCTATTAGCAGCGGTTACTTGTACCCCGTATACAAAATCATTTCTTAATTTACTTTTATACAAGATCCTAGCCATCAGGTCACCCCAGTCTGGATCATATAGTAAATGTTCAATCAATCCTAATCCAAACGAGTTTCTTTCAATTACCAATTTTAAATTCCATTCTGGTATATTAACAATTTTAATTAAAAATTTAATCAATTCAATTATCGCATACCCATAATTTTTTAACACAGGTTCTCGTACTTTTAATTCAGCAACTTGTCTATTTAACGTCGCATCCCAGACAACTAGCGCGCTATAATCGGCAGCTTGACTATCTGCACTGGATGCAGCTACGTCGACTCCAATTAAATACACATGTTCAGGATCAAGATCATTGAAAAAATGAATTTTAATATTATTAAATAATTGTTTTTCAGTATATTGTGTAGCAGGTTTCATTCTTGCAATAACATCATCTGATAATACCGATGTGCTGCTTCCTAAAAATACAAGATCGATCTCTTGAGCAATTCTTCTTTTATCAAAGTTTAATAATTGCTTCTGTTGATTATACCATTGATCATCAAACACTTCCCACCAATTCAATTTTACTAGTACATATCCGTTACGTCCTTCTTGGTTCAAGATTTCGAAACATTCTTCGTCAGATTTTAATTTATCACAAAGTGGATCTTTTGGATCTACTATCAACTCTTCTATCGAAGTTGCATTGCTCATAATTTTATAAAAACCGCCATCATTAATGCCGTTTGGTGTAGTTGTTAATATTAATGCACTTGGTTTACCTGCTTTGATTGCTTCTGTACTTGCTTTCGAATATGCTGGACCAACAGATGTTAACAAATCATTCATATTTAAAAATGCAGCCTCATCTATTATCAAGTTACTTAAAGATAGACCCCTGAATACTTCTGATTCTGAAACGTTGCCAGAAACTCCGCTTGTGTGTAATTGAGAACCGTTTAATAATTTAAAATACGTTACTCTATCTGACAGCGAGCGTTTTTGCGGTGTTTTTAAAAACACAGGTAAATGGTCGTAAATAAATTGTAATCGTCTAATAAAATCCATAACTCTATTTTTATCAATCGATACGAACCCCGCTTGGATACCTTCGTAAAAATTCAAAGTGTGAGATAAAATTGCGTCATTCAACGTTGTTTTACCAGTCTGTCTAGGAAACAATAAAATTACTTTTCTGAATTTCCAAGCAGATTTGATAGCAAGTCTATATTTGTTTGTTTTTTTCCAGAGACCAGCCTCTGATATCAGAACTGGCCCACCTTGTGTAGGAATCTTAACATAATTTTCGATATAGTACAACGGATTATATTTGCATTTCATATATTCCTGCACTTCATAACTTAGATTATCTAGTTGCATGTGCGCTCCTGTTTTATAGTCTATAGGTTTGTTAAGAAAATTAAATATATTTATTAATTAAAAAAGTTTTACCGTCCAGACCGGTTCGCGCGAACTAAAAAAGTTTTTTTGCATCTAGGTTCTGCCAACTGTAACATAACATTAGAAAGGTTACTATTTTCTATTAACTAGAAAAAAGTTTCTAGGGATCAGACTGGTTAGATAACTTCTAAAAGGAAGTTATCTAACAGGCCGTCTCATTGTTGCGACTTCATCGCAACAATGAGATCAGACCGAGATGATCTCTAGAAAAAAGTTTTTCTGCATCTAGGTTCTGCCAACTGTAACATAGTATTAGAAAGGTTACTATTTTCTATTTACTAGAAAAAAGTTTCTAGGGATCAAACCGGTTTGCGCAGACTAAAAAAGTTTTTCTGCATCTAGGTTCTGCCAACTGTAACATAATATTAGAAAGGTTACTATTTTCTATTAACTAGAAAACAATTCGCAGTGAACCGTCCAGACCGGTTCGCGCAGACTAAAAAAGTTTTTCTGCATCTAGGTACAGTCAACTGCAACAAGCTATTAGAAAGGTTGTTATTTTAAAATTTTGTGTACTTCATTTAAACCCAAAGCAATAGCTACAAATCAACTAATAAAGGTTGTTATATGAATCCTATTAACCCTGCTTTAATGGCATTTATGACTTATCTACAAGCAAAAGGAGCACAAAGTTCTTTACGCGGAGTGCAAAATAAAATCAAATATGAACAACAAACTGCTCGTTATCAATCTAAGAAACGCGAAGAAGAAGCACAGCGGCTTGCTGAGCAATGGGAAGCTTTTCGTACTGGTAATATTAATGAAGGAAAAATTACTCAAGTTAGAGCAGCTGGTGGTACTACATTAAAAGGTGCTGCTGAATTTCAGAGAGCTATGGCTAATAATTATATGCTTGCTATGATGCCTCAATATTTAGCAGGCACAGTTTCAAGCGGAGTAAATTTATTACAAAGTGCAGGGATACAAAATCAATTTCTTAAATCTCTAGGAAGCGGTGCTGCGAATATCGCATCTCAAGCTGGAGGATTAAAACATTTATTTGGCACACTTCAATATATTAACCCTATGTATGCGCTTTCAATGGGAGCAGCAAACAAGATAGCTGGCACAGCAGCTGCTTTAACAGGAAGCCAAGTACTTGGAAGCATACTTGCAGGACCAGTTATTGCGATGGCTATGCCGCTTTTAGGTAAATTAACTTCTACTTTAGCTAGCAAGTTAACTGGAGCTGGTATATCTCACAAACAAGTGCGTAAATTACGCCCTATTACAATTGATGCGAAAATGCACGCTGCATCTGAGTTTGTTAATCAAGAACCGATGCATGAAACAAATCAATTAATTAATCAATTGTATGCTTTAGATCCGAAAGGCGAACATATTAATATTGTTGATTTGGCACAACTTAATATGTTGGCTAGAATCGCTTCTTACACAAGTTCAATCCCTATTTTAACTTCAGAATTTGTTAACAATATTATTGGTAAAAATATATCATCTGCGAGTACTTATAACAGAAACCTAGGCAAACTAGCAACATTTTATAAAGGTAAAGAATACGCTACTGTAATCGGTAAACATGCAGAACGTATGGAACATGGACAATTTGCGCATTCTTTTGCTGAAAATCTTGGACTTGCAGCAACTGAATTTGGATCATTTTTGAATAAAGCCGCGATTGGTTTAGATCTCATTAAGCAGTTGCAAATAGTAATGAGCGGTGGTAATATTAAAGAGGAAATGAAAAAATTCGATAAAGCTTTTCAAACAGTTGAACAGAGAAAAGCCGCATTGTTTGCTAAGCGCCTAGGTATCGGCGAAGAAGAGTCTTATATTAATATGTATTATAGTATTACAGAAGATTCTCAAGGTGTTCTTTCACGAGCTAGAACTTTTGAAGATGCACAAATTGGATTATTATCAGGAATATATGAATTTACTAGAATGACCGCCGTTGAGGTGGCTACAATCCGTACGCGCGGATATGGAATTAAAGAACCTGTTAAATATAATGTAATCGGAAAACCAGATAATGAAAAAGGTGGTATACTAGATTGGTTGTCAAATAAAATACCATTTTTCGAAATGCTTAGAATGATGCTAGGTGGTGCGCGTAATGTTGCAGCACTTGGAGCACAATGGGTTGCCGGTCGCGGCGGTAAAATGAGTGGTATCGGTAATTTCTTCTTAAATTTACTTGGTGGGCCACATGTATATCGTTATCACGATGAAATGTTTAACAAAATGGCCGAAGGCTTTGATATTCGAAGAGAAACATCATTTTTTGAAAGATTAATGGAGCCAATAATTGAAAAAACCAATAAAGCTTTATTAAAGTTACCGGTATTCAGAATATTGGCAAATGAGAATCGTATGGGCTTGGAACAGAAAGCTAAGCTCAGATATCAAGAGCAGATGGAAAAAGAAATAACTGCTCTTATGAAGGAAGTAGGCCTCGAAAAACTCGAAGATCAGCAGCTTTATTATAGATATGCCACTACTACAATGCCAGATCAATTTGATTTGATGATTCATCATTTAGCAAATGTGGCCTTATTCACACATGCTACTATGATAAATACTGCTAATTTATCACAAGCATTAACAGGATATGGATTAATTGAAAAACCACGCGCTCGTGTTACACGTACTATGAATAAATACACTGGTAAATTAGAAACAGAAGAAGAAGCAAAAGAATTTATGCAAAGCGCTATGAAAGCAATCGTAGAAAAAGCTAAAGAAAATGCTTTTGAAACTAAAAAAGCGTGGGCTAGATTTGCTGATGTTATAAAATATGGTTTTAAAAAAGGAAGTCGTAAAGGAAATGATGAAGATGATCTAATTAAAGGGGTTGCAGAAGGTTTCAAATATCTCTATGAAAAAGAAAAACTAACAGCAGAGTCTGGTTGGCAGTTTGCCACTGAAATGATGTACAGGCCGCTGTTTACTGAAGAATTTCTTGGTGGAATTAAAACCCCACAAGATATTAAAAAAATTACTGAAAATAGTATAGATGCAGCTAAACTTCTTAGAATTAGACATACGTTTGGAAATGTCGATTATGAAGAAGGAATACCAGCAGCTGCAATCTTAAAAGATCATGTTAAAATTAAAAATAAAAACGCAGCTGAATACTGTAGCTGTGTTACGATTAATGAAGAGAGTTTAAAACTAGGTGCTAAATATCTAGCGGACGAGTTGATTAATAGAGGAAAAGAAATATTTAGTGTTAAATATCCAGTTCGACGAAAACCAACTGCATTGATATCTGCAGACAATACTCTTGAAGGTATTAAAGAAGCCAAAGAAAATGATATTATAGATGCAGAAGTTTTACAAAATTCATTTTTGAAAAAAATTATGATGAATACCAATAAACTTGTTAAATTTTTCAGTTTAGATGGTCTAAAAACATTAATAACAAGAGGCGGAAATACGGCTACTGCAGGTGGATCTGACGCATCACTTGGTGCGTTATTAGGTACCGCACTTAGTGGTCTTAGCATTGGAGGATTATTAAAATATGGCACTAAATTCATAAAAGGTGGTGGGCCGTTAGCCGTAGCTTCGCTAGGTATCAGTGGAATTATGAGCTACGGATACGGGCGCGAAAAAAAATTAATTGAGGAATTCGACAAACTAGGAATTATTGAATATAATTGGATCGGTAAATCACAAATAAAAGATTATAAAACGATTGCTAAATTGCCTCTTGAACAATTAACACAATTATTGAGTTTTGATGATTGGGATGATAAAGATAAACAATTTTTACAAAATCTTGTAACTTTAAAAACTCGACAACGAGTAAATAAAGATACTCAAATGAAAGATATTATTAAAAATGAAAAAGAGTATCAAAAGATAATAAAACAACGCATAAATGAAAATAAAAATAAACAAGGTAAATTTGGTTATTATACTGGCATTATAACTACTAGTCTTACACACGCTGTTCTAGATGATGTGTTAACACTTGGTGGATTATTTAGCTCAATCAATTCAAAAGATAAAAAACTTTATTATCAACTTGAACGAGCAGCTGCAATTCGTTTTTCCACTGCGCCTTTTATAATAAGTGAAATCAGAGACTGGGCGCTAATTGAAAGACTTAAACCTGAACAAATCAAATCTTTATTAAAACTTAATTTGAGCGATGAAGATAAGAAGCGCCTCCAAATGTTGCTTGACATTCGTAAAAAACAAAAAAATACAATTGAACGCGAACAAATTAGAAAAATTGATAAAAATATAAAAATTAATAAAACAGCTTTAGCGCGCCATGCTAGAATGAGTGCTGCAGACATAGTTGCTGAACTTGAAGACAAAGGTATTGTTGATCATAATTGGTTTGGCAATAGCGAGATTAAAGATTGGGATGCGGTTAAACGTTTAGATAAAGAGCAGATTAAGAAATTAATTGAATTTGATGATTGGGATAATGAAACTAAACAACATCTTCAAAATATTTATCAAGCAAAAATTGGCAAACAGATCGCCAATGATCGAAGTGCTCGCACCAATATCAATGTATTAACATCTAAAATGGATAAAAACAAAATTTCAAATATATCAAAAGATGATGTACCTGGATTATTAGAAGGTATATTAATTAAACTTGATCAACTCATAGGCGTATCAGCAGCTGGTCATGAAAAACAAGTACAAGCAACTATACAAGTTGCTAAAGCAGCAAAACAGAAGTTAGAAGAAAAAGTGAATCATCCACTACATGATCATTAAAAAAGGAATAATAAATGCCTAAAAAATTTTTTACAATAGGTAAAGTTCCTGGATATAATAAAAATATAAATAAACGCTATTCGTATGAGGATAAACTTCTTCCTCATCTTGCGTTTGTGGACTTGTATCCAAGAACACTTAAATTTAATAAAGGTTTAAATATTACAAGCGTTAACGATATGAAAACATTTGTGAATGATGTTTTAACTTACGCGGATGCTGATCACCCAATGAAATGGTTTAATAAAGTAATAGAAAATCATAAAGAATATTTAACTACCTATAATCCGAGCACTGGATATGATGGTATTAGATTAGTGGCTACAGTAGACAGTGCGATCAACAATAGCATATCGCACAATTACGATTCTAATATATTGGATCAAGGAGCTACTGGAGTCAAAGATTTAGTAACTTCATTTCTTGACACTAAAACAAAAGGCGTGTTTTCAAAAGCGATAAATACAACTGGAAACGCGGCATCAATATTTAAAATGCTTTCAGGAAACCAGTATAACGGCGACATGGATCTTAATGATATTTTTGGAGCACTTGATGCTTTTTCAGGATACAGAATCCATATGCCTAAAATGTGGACGAATACTAGTGTCCAAGATATCTTACAATTAAGCATAAAATTAACTAGTCCAAGCGGTGATCCAAAATCAATTCGGAGATATATAATCGAACCACTAATCATTATATTTATCATGAGTTCCCCACTTTCGCGTACAGGAACGGATCTTAGCACACCTTTTATTTACGAAGTGGATGCTCACGGAATGGGGCATTATAAACTTGCAGGAATTACAAATATAAATTTTGATCGCGGTGGAACTGATGTTGATTTTAATATATACCAACAACCATTAACAGTGAATGTTAGAATAACATTGCAGCCGTTAGCACAAGATGCTTTAACAGCTCTTAAAGAACCAACATTCTACAAAAACGCGTGGTTCCAGACTCCTGCAACTATAGCGAAATCATTAGAACCAAAAGAAGAAATTGCTAATGTGGTAGAAAATATATATAAAAAAGGATATTGAAAATGGAAGATTTGGTTGTAGATAACTTTTCTGAAATTACTATAGATCTGGTGTTTAGAAAAGATGATGATTTAGATTTAAATAATGAAGAAAACACCACTTTAAGGCCTGTTCATATTAAAGGAGAATCAGATGATGGATCAAATCATGTATTGGATTGCGCAACCGATAAACGCAACACTGATAACAGCGATAGCAGTAATATTGATATTAATAAAACAGAATTATCAGTTGAAGATAACAAACAACAAACTGAAGAACAATTTGAAGAAATTAAATTCTAAAACAGATCATACCGGTATGAGCTTTGAAAAAGCATTTACTTTATTTATTAACACTTGTGAATTAAAATTTATATACTGGTTTGAAAAAAATATTTTACCTGTGTATTTAACACAAGGTTCTGATGGGGTAACTAAAGCACTAGTGTCTAAAACCTTTGAAAATTTTGAAACGGATGTAAAGGCGTGTATAAATCCTCAAATATATAAATCTCTTATGAATAACTATTTTTCTGATCGCCGCGCTCTGGATATTTATTTAAAAGAGTATTTTCATAATAAAATAAACGCGTATGAAATAAAAAATTCAAAAAATATTTTTAATGCAAATCAGATACTTAAAACAATAGAAAAGGGTAGCTAATGGCTTATACAGATGATAGCTATGGAATTCCAGAAAATCAAAATCAAACAGAAAACATAGAACAAGAAAACAGCGGCGATGTATTGGATCCTGTAAAAAAGCTCGGGATTCTAGATAAAACTCTGGACGCTGCCTTTGAGGATTTATTAACAAAAATGAATACTCAAGACGACACGCTTTTAAATAATATACAAAGTATAAATTTACGTTCTTTAACTGGTGTATATAAAGATAAAAAAGAATCTAAATCTTTACAAGAAGATGTTAAAGAGAGAGCACAAGGTCTCGATGAATCTATTTTAACACAGTTTGAAAATCTTTCAATTCCAAAAGAAAGACTAGAACGCTATAAACAATATTCTCAATTACCATATGAATTATATATAGCAACTAGAATGATACAAGTATATCTTGATAATATTTTGATTAAAAATCCTTATACAAAACAATTCATTGATATTTTATATAGCGAAATGCTTGAACAAGATAAGTCAGTTGCTGATACAGACAAACAAGTATTGTTAAAACTTGTAAAAATGATTTTTGCTTATTTTGATATTCAAAAACGTTTGAAAAATGATATACTTCCTAAACAACTGGTGCTAGGTAACTTTTTTGTTGAAGTAATAAATTTAAACAAGTTTGCTGATATAGAAAATAAAAAAGGATCATTAGCAATATTGACAGAACAATATTCTAAACTCGAAGATATTAAAATCAATTATAATTCACATAAACTCGGCCTTAATGTGGAATTTGACCTTTCAAATATATATTATGAATCTATAATGGAAGAACTGAATACAGCAATTAGTAAAACAGAACTTGATTTCGACAGACAGATAAATTTGCTAATGGAGGAAAAATCAGGTGATCTTAGTTTTGAATCACAAATTTTATTTGAAGAAATAAATGATAATATTTCAGTAAATCAGATGATTGAAGGAATTAGATCTCTTGATTTAACAAAAATCAAATTTATCAACTTAAAATATGTTACACCTGAAAATGTTATCATACTTGAAAAAAATGGTAATAAATATGGTTATTTAGTTATTGAAGGGACAGACAAGAAAACTTCAAACGGATCAGCTAATACTGAAAAGTATAATTTTGTAGACACAATACAAAAATCTTTTGGTAAATCAGGTTCGAATTTTGAAGACAAAAATGCAGAAACTGGAAATCAATTAGATGAATTGTTAAAAAATGTATTTAAAAAAATTAAAAATAAACATAAAATTACAAAAATAAACGAATTAATCAATTTAATTAGTGATGAAAACACAATCCATGCATTGAAATCATTATTATATGATTTATACGAAAACTACGCAAAAATAACTATTCGCTATGTGCCAGCTGATGAAATGGTTAATTTTACCAATCCGATCGATAAATATGCACCATATGGAACATCGATTTTCGATACTGTGTTGTTTCCGGCACGTCTTTATTTAATCGGCTTACTTTCAAGCATTATTTCAAGAATGAATCGTGCATCAATTGTTCGTAAATGGACAATCGAAGCAGGTTCTCACAAAAATCATGCCGAATTGATAGAAAAATTTAAACGCGAGCTAAGAAACCAAACTATCAGTTTTGAAGATATTATGAAACTTAAAGATGTCAGCCAAATGGTTTCTGACTATAAAGATTTTGTAACAATTTCGCAAGACGGAAAACGTTTTGTTGATTTAGAAATTATGCCTATGCATGACAGATCATTACCAATGAATGAATTGGACACATTAAAAGCTGATTTAATCGCAGCTTCTGGTATACCGTCACCTATGCTCGGTATAACTGACACATATGATTTAAGAGAACAGATAGTAAACGTCAATATTATTTTTGCTACAAAAATTGATACATTTCAAACATTTATTAATGAATCACTCGAAGAACTAGTTAACGCGGTAACTAAACAGTTATACATTTTAAATGGTCGTGAGCCAGAATTTACAACGCTTTCAAGATATATAGACATAAAACTTAACCCACCGCTTGTCCTCGTATTACAACATTTAGAATCAACATTATCAAGCGCAACTAATATTATTAATTTACTAAATTCTGTTAACTTGCCAACTGATCCTGTATGGATTTTAAAACGCTTTATTAAGATAATTGATTGGGATGCAGTAAAACAAGCAGGTGATAAATATCAAGAAAAATTACAAGCTAGTCAAGCTATACAACAACAAGTACAACAAGCAATGATGCCTCAAGAACAAGGAAACGGAATGGGGTATTAAAAATCAAAAATAACTTTGATAAACAGTAGAGGTCTAGTTCAGACCTCTGCTTTCTTGCTTTTTCGCAAATATTCATGGACAAGAAAACTGATATCTTTAATATCATACAACTATGAATCATACTGGGACGGTATTATAGATATATCTTGATCTAAACCCAAAAACTTGATATAATTTCAAATAACTTTTATAAAGGAAAATCGATGGCTATTTACACAGGCGCTGAGTCTATTGATTATATAATAGAAAAATTTAAAAAAAACAGTTCTTTAAGAACAAACTTAAAACAAAAATTACAACAGGTAACTTCACAGCTTTATTTAAATGCCCAAAGTGCTAGCACTTTCTGTTACAGATTTCAGATACCACATAGATTACCAGATCAATTGTTTGATGTGTACGGCGTGCCGTTTAATAAAATAAAAGAAGATTTTAAAAAACTTCAGTTTCATACAAATCGAATGTTCGAAGATCCATATTATCAATCAACTATGATTTTATATTTTATTGGACTTTATTCAAATGATGATGAATTGCGTAAAATTGCTATGTTCTTAACACTTGTTAAGTTGTATAACGGAATGCAATATAAATATTTTAAAAACGGATGTAAAGAAAACGTAGCAGAATTCATTAAGCGCGTACGTCTTAATAATAAATCGTTACTAAAAAACAGAACACCTCTTGAACTAATTGCATATTTTATTGATACTCTTGATAAAAAATATGGTGAACAGATCAAAAAGAATCCAAGTGAGATGGCTGTTAGATTGTTTATGCAAACATGGGGACGATTAAATCAAGTTTTTAAGAATGTAGCTCAATTATATTATAAACATGTTAATGATAAAAATATAGATGCTGCAATCGAAACTTTATCAAAAGACGACCAAGGAGTATTAAAAATTGAAGATCATTTACTCCAAGGTGCTGTAGATATGTTGGTTGATAAGTTTGAAAAAGCAATTACTATAAAATTTCCTGATATGCCGATTTCAGAAAAACTATTTTTAACCAAAAGACTTGTGGTAACAGAATTAGCAGTTGATAAAATTATTGAATATATTAAACATCATCCAAACGAAATCAAACATCAAATAAGCCAATTTTTAATGGCTGTAGGAGTGAAATCAGAAAACGATATACACAGATTACCTATACTACATACGGTTGACAAAATATTGATGCGTAAAAACGAAGTTTATTCTAACAATCTTAAACAACTTATTGATGAATCGTTAAAAGAAATTTTTGGAATCAATACTCTCATGAAAGTATCCGCTACTCAAAAACTAAAACTTCGTAAACTTTATATGTATATTTTATTCTATTTCTTCCAAAAAACCATGAGTAAAATGGATAAATTTGAACGCACATTGGTTTAAGGACTAAGCATGATAATTGACAAAAATATTTTGGATATATTGGAAGAACGCCGTTCAATTATTGAACGTGCTTCTTTTCAGGTTTTCTATGAAAATGATGAAGGATTAATACCTTTAGATAATGGTGAAGATGACGAGGGTGGACTCTGGTATATAGAAGAACCTATGCAGCCACAACCAGCTGAAGAGCAGCCTGCTGAAGGTGGGGAACAGCTTGTTGAAGGTCAGCCTGCCGAAGGTGAAGGGCAACCAGCTGAAGAGCAGCCAGCTGGAGAACAGCCAGCTGGAGAACAGCCAGCTGGAGAACAGCCAGCCGAAGGTGAAGAACCTCAAATCGATGAGGATGATATTGTAGCTATTCAAATATCTCAAACACAAGAAATATTCACCAAAATATATCTTATTCAACGTCTAGAAAAATTGAAAAAATATCTCGAAAATTTAATAGATTTAATGGAACTCAAGTATGATATAGATGAATTTGATCAATTAAAACGTATTGCTATGTATGTAGGTATATTGGATGAAATTGCTTTAACACTGCCTGCAGATACACTTTATCATATGATCGTGGGATTCGAATTTGATCTTTTAGAATTGATTCAAAAAATATCAAACATTATAGATGTTCCAAAATATGATATTCCGATGAAAGGCGAGGACAATGAAGGATTATATAGTTAACCTAGGATTGAATGAACAAGCAACAATTACACCGAGTAAAAGCGTTCTTTCCGGTAAATTATATACGGATTATCAAAGCCAATTGAATCAGTATGTTACACATGATCTTTTGTATGAATATACTCCAAATTTTAACGGCGGTTATGTTATATTTGTAGATCCAGGTCCATGGCCGGAATTAATAAAACATGATAAAAGATTACAAGACAAATATGGTAGTTCAATTGTTGAATATGCTGATGTAATAAAAGAATTCATGATGAATAGTATGAAACTTGCTTTTCAGATAGATCCGGGTACAGTTAACGCAAGCGCAGACAATTATAATTTAAGACATTTAAATCAAAATGTTTTTTCATATGATACAAAAATAAACAATATATCGATAACATATCTCGAAGAAAGAAATTTGGTAGAATTTACACATATGATGTGGATAGATTTTATGAGTGATTTAAAAAAAGGTTTTGTTGACCTGCCAGATGAATATCTAGCAAAAGATACTGATATATTTTACCCGGTTCCTTATTATGGTCAAATTTGGGCATATGCATATAATCCAATTGATTTGCGACCTCGAGAAATAGTTAAATATGTTGGTGTTTTTCCTTCTAATGATACGCTATCAGATTCATTTGGCCAAAGAGGTCAAAATAATCATTATATGAAAAATATCCAATATAATATAGTCGACCACGATCGTTCTGTGTATCCTACAACCAAAAAAATGTCTTCAAATGATCATTTTTCTAAATTTTATACAGATTCAGTGTTATTTAGAGAATTTATAGACCTATGTGTAGAAAAAGGGTTACTTCGCCCATATAAAGGATAATCATGGCAAATTTAATAAACACGCCAGAAGAATATCTGTCACAGATAAATTATGACTTACAAACCAACCTAGGTATTAAAGATACTAAATTATTAACAAGTGGGGCGCTATCTGTGCTGGCCAATATGCTTTCAAATATTGCGTTTGACGCACAAAAATATTATGAATATGTTACTAAAGAATTCAATGTAGCTACAGCACAGAATTTTAAATCTATGTTATTCCATGCATCAGTCTATTCATATGATTTCAACTTAGCGTTACCATCTAAAGTAACTTCTTATCTTATGATTCCTAAAGTCACCGTTAATAGCAACCGTAAGTTAAAGTACACAGTTCCATCTTTCTCATATTTTGAAATTAATAATGCAGCTTTCAGAATCGAAGGCGAAATAAATGTAGAAATTACGGAAAATGCAATTACCGCAACTTTAACAGACGGAATCGGTACATATCAACTTGATATAATTGATAGTGTCGATGATAATAATACTCCTACATACTTTATTATTATTCCAGATGATAAAGTAAGACAAGTAGAAAGAATTGTTGATAAGTTTGTGGTTCCGGCATATGATATAGGCGATAATGTATCGTACAATATACCAATACCTGAAGGACATCAATTATATTTAATGAAAACATATGTCAATACAAACAGCAATCCACCGATCGACACAACAGGAATAGAGCATTTACCAATTGATGCAATTACGAATATTTATCCACAACTTGAAGAATTTGATCTAAAATATTTTAAATTTAACACAACATCTACTGAAAAAGTGATATTCGCTAATTTGACTGATTACCAAAATATCACATTTACACTAGGTAACGGATTATATGGATATAAATTATCCACTAATGATGAAGTTATAACTATTGTTGAATTCAGTCTCGGTGCAGCTGGTAATGTGCCTAGCGGGCTTGCTCAAATTGAAAACATAAATTATTATGAAATTGACACAAATACAAATGATACAATTGTATTTAATACTGTAAATCTTAATGTAAAAACAGAAACTCCAGCAAGCGGTGGGCAAGATGCTAGTAGCATTGATGATATTAGATTCGGAATTTTGAAAAAAATTACTGAAAGAAATTCATTAATCACACAACTTGATTTCGAAAAATATTTTGCAAATCCAGTTACTAAAAAATTTGCTACGGTTATTTCGCGTCAAATAGATACAAGCAGCCCTATTGTATCAGTTTATAATATTTTGAGAAATCCTTATACTTATGAAATAGTTGAAAGTACAACACTCAATATAGATACTAGCAGCTGTTTTTCGGCTAATAACTGGTGCATCAATCCTGAATATGTATATAATGGAGTACAACTTATTTCACCACTCACATATATAGATTATAATGGTAAAGTAACATCATATTATAAATACGATAATCTACGTATTCCATTAACTATATTAAGAATTAACTCAAATCCTGAAATCAATATAGAATTATATATTAAATGGGATGCTACAAATGAAGCATTTTATTTTGAATCGAATGCTTTTGGAGCAGGTTATACTTTAATAATTGAAAGTAATGTTGGTAACTATGAACTCAGTAGCGCGAATAGTTATCGTGCTGATATCAGCAGCTCTGAACTTATTTACAATAAGTTTTTTGATAAAGATTTAATCATAAATAGCGTTAATTTGCGAAATGATTCTACTAATTACAATATTCACGAATATAATGTGGTAAATAGTGTTGTTGTAATGAAGAAAATTCAAAATCATAAAAAATATACTTTCCAAGATGGAACTGAAAAATTGCTTTTTTTACCTTTCATTAAAAAAGAATATCATGATAATTTTGCGAACGATATAAAATATGAATCCAGTTTTGTTGATTATTTTATAATATCCGAAAAAGATCTTAAAAATAAAATTGCTTTTAATATATCAATTAACCAAGCATTAATGAATACAATTGATGTTGATAACATCGTAGCAGACGGCGTACAAATAAACGATAACAATGATCTGTTAGCTAGATATCCAGTATCTATTGAAATTAAATACGATAGCAACGCATTAAGTTCCAGCGGTCTAACCTTAATTGACCTTAAAACTGATATCAGTCTTGCAGTTCTCGGGTATTTGAATGATAATGAAGGCGATGGAATAGAAATTTATACAACATCTATTATTAAATTAATAAAAGAGATGTATCCTGATATAATTAATGAAGTCACGGTCGAGAGCCCTAAAACTTTAGTTGTTGAAAAATGGGACAGTATAATTGAAAACGGTAATTATAATGTAGATGACCAACTCACAAGCGTTCCAACATATTTCCATTTCGATGTGAATAATATGGATATTAAATTCATAATTTCTTGATAACTGAGATCGTACCCGTTTGATCTCAGTTTTTCTTTTTTGTTTTTTTAAAACTAAAAAATAAATCTTATAATAAGGAGTACATGGATGCAAACATTTGATCCGAATGCTGTAAAACCGGCATTTTTAAAGGCACTTGAGGCAACTCAAAAAGTTATTGAAGCAAGAAAAGTTAGTGCAAAACTCGCACTTCTTAAAGACGTAGAAGTTACTATGAATCCATTAACAGGACATGATGATTTAAAAATTAAAACAGCACGCACATCTATGCTCACTTTTAATAAAATGATCAATGAATTCCTGTATCAAAAAGGTCAGTATAACGGCATTGAATTTGCTAGTTTTGAAGATTTTGAATCTAAACTAACTAGTCCTGATAAAGAAATTCTTATAGCATTGCTGCTTGATGCATCATATACAAAACTTCCTAAAAGAACAGCGTACTGTCCTGAATGTGGTGAATTAACAGAATATGATTTGGTAATTTCAGATTTATTCAGTAATCCAGAAAGCAAAATTCCTGTTTGGGAAGAAGATCTTCCGGTATACGAAAAAGTATTTACAAAAACAATGTTTGATAATGTATTAACAGTTTCTATTAAAATGCCGACAGAACTTAAAAGAAATAAAGTTTATGAGTCTATGAATTTTGATACTGTACGTAAAAATTTAATTCAAAAAGGTCAAATAATCGACAGCACAGATACTTTATTAATGTTTATCGAATCTCTTGAGTTTAAATATATGAATGAGGAAACAGGTAAAGAAGAAACATATGTACTTAAAGATATGATTACGGAAATTAGACCTTACTTGGATAACGCCCCATTAGAAGTACACGATGAAATTAACAAATTTATCAATGATTCATTTAATAAATATGTTATTGATCTTAAAGTACCTGTAACGTGCGAGCATTGCGGACACAATTTCAATTGGTCTGTATCACCTGAAAGCGAGTTTTTTCGTAAAACCTTTTCTATTTAACGAGCCGCATGAAAAAGAAGCTTATTGGGAAAACGCATTATCCGATTACATGTATAATGCTAGCTTTCAAATGTTGCCATTCAGTTTTTCTGAATTATTATCCCTCCCCTTATACATGATAGAAAAGGTTTATAATATACAAAAAAATATTATTGAAAGAAGAAAGGCGGCTCTTAACAAAACCCCTCCTTCTACAGTATAAAACTGCGGATCTCTTGTTCCGCAGTTTTTTTTGTTTTTTTTGAGATTCATGAATGCCCCAATCATTAGCAAAATAATTTAAAAGGACCGCTATGGATATGTTAAATTTTAAAGCAGGCATTAAAAATCCTGTTACACCATTCACACGTGCTAACTGGTGGCAAGCTCGTGTAAATATAATCTATATACCTTTTTCTCTTTCAGATTTTAAAAAATGGTATGAAAGTGAACAACAATTTAGGCAACATTATAGAACAATAATCGTACCTGATAAAATACAGATTAGCGGTATAGCTGTGCGCCGCATACAAAATTATATCAATGATTTGAAAAAAGAAGTTAAAAATATCCGAGTAGAAAAAATTGTTAAAAATTCTATAAATACTCCAGTAATAGTTGATCTGAGTCCTGTGTCTAAAACATTCTGGCAATTAGTCAACAGCCGCGGAATTAAATATGTAGCACCTGATTTTTTTAATCTTATAAATTCAATATATAATATGCTAACAGCGGCTAAACAACTAGGTGCTAGCGAAACAGTAGTGGTATTAGATTTCAATCATGAATATCAGGAACTGGAAAAATTATTATTATATTTGAAATTAAACGAATATAGATTTCCAGTACAAATTGCTGACCGATATGTATTTTTTTACCACAATAATAAATATTTATCCTTAACAATTGATTCTAGTATGCAGGTTCCTAAAACTGTATTTACTAAATTAACTAAAATTGTATCAAACCGGGATGAGCAATTAGAAAACATTTTATCACAAACTGCTGAAAATCAAAATCAACACATCCCAAACCCTGAAAATATTACAGCAGATAAGATAAAAGAAGTTTTAATTAAAAAATTTAATAAAAAAATTGATGATAAATTAGAACTCGACTCGCTTGTTGCTATTACTCGCAAATTTTTATCAGAACACCCAGATATGCAAATAAACATAGGTGATCCAAATGAATTAGCAAATCTTATAAATGAAGCTCTTAAAAATGAAATCAAAATTGAAGGAACACCACAAAGTTTTGATACATTAATCGCGGAACACCGCAAACAGTTCGTGTATAAGAAAAATATTGATTCTGATAAAATGTATAATAAAAAAACTATAGGTATTAATGCGCTTAAAGCAACAGGAGTTAAATGGATAACAGATCCTGGGCGTACAAAAGTAGAATTCGATCAGAACCTCGATCGTAATATAGAAAAACTGATTGAATCACTTGATGATCCAAATTTTAAAATGCATGTTCTTGGAATTGAAAAAGAAATTAAAGATAATGGGCGATCACGTTTTTATATATATAAGATCAAAATTAAGCCTGAAAACGGGCGTTCATATGTGGCTAAGTTACGCGTCCCAGCTCTCATACACGACACTTATTTTAAAATTGGAGGTAATCTTTACGCTATAAATAATCAATTAATGCAGCTTCCAATCATCAAAAAAAACGCAAGTACTGTACAATTAAAAACCAATTACTCTGTAACAGATTATACCATTAAAAGTTTTCCTCAAACAATTAAATCGTTTGATGATATAGTTAATAAATTTTTAAATTCAATGAAAGCGGCTCGCAAACTAAAAACTGTTGAGGCTATGGACGCAACTACAGAAAACAGATTGCGAGAATACGGAATTCCTGTAGACGAAATTGCTAAAATCAATTATAAAAAAATTGAGATCAAATCTTAATTTTTCCTTTAATTTTAATGAAAGAACTAAAGTCCGTATATGCATAATATTTCCTAAAGGAATTTGACAATGAAAAAATCTGTTCAATTA
>JAMOPB010000236.1 GCA_027064945.1 Candidatus Cloacimonadota bacterium | reverse complement strand
AATTGCTGCATTGATAATATTGTTAAATTTTTCCGTAGCTTTTTTATTTTGCAACAAATTGCAATTGCCAAATACAACACGTGGAACATTTATTATCGGCTCAATGATTATGAATACAGGTTTTGTGTTACCTTTTATTCTAGCTAGGTACGGCAATGAATCACTTGCGATTTACACGATTTTTGATTTTGGAAATATGCTGATGATTTTTACATTCGGATATTTTATTGCGATGCGTTTTGGGAAAAACGGAAACCTAAAAATAGATTTGAGAAAATTCCTAAAACTACCACCAATTTGGGCGTTATTATTGGGCTTAGTCTTTAATTTTATGAACTGGGAAATCTCACCTATGACGCAAAACATTTTTGAAATGATTGGCACGCCCACAGTATTTCTTACCATGCTTGCTCTCGGTTGCTATTTTCATCCGCATCTAAAAAATTTACCTCATATAGTTTTGGTTTTGAGTATTAGAATTTTAGGAGGATTGGCTTTTGGAATATTATTAAGCAATCTTTTCGGTTTAGAAGATATGCTAAGAAAAGTTGTAATCATTTGCTCCAGCGCTCCCGTCGGATACAATACTTTAGTGCTTTCTTCATTAGAAAATCTGGATAAAGAATTTGCTGCCAGCTTAGTCTCTATTTCATTAATTTTAGGTATAATATATGTCCCTGTGCTTATGTTTGTGTTGTAACTACTTTGATACAAATGAAATATTCTCCATCTTCCCTATTTCTCACTAACTTGACATTCAAACGTAATAATGGATAAATCTTACTCAATAAATTCTGGAGCTGCAAAATGATAAATTTGGAAGATATATTGGCAAACGCACTTGGTGAACAAAAACCAAAAAATAAAACAAAATATAATAATGATATCGAGCAAATTATTGCGGGTAAATTCATCGCTGAAAACCTTTATTGTGTAACCAAAGAATATAAATTTGGAGATCTTATTGGTAAATATAAATTAGAAAATTTTGATTTGCATTATGGAATCACAAAATGGGCAAATTTATCTAAAAATCCGGCTGAGGATGATTATCTGTTTATTGATACTGAAACTACAGGTTTGTCTGGCGGAACGGGTACCTATGCTTTTTTAGTTGGAATTGGATATTTTATTCCAACAGGCTTTAGAATTGAACAATTTTTCATGAACGATTTATCTGCTGAATTTGCTATGTTGGAAACATTAAAAACTAAGATGAGTTCAGATAAAACGTTGGTTAGCTATAATGGAAAAAGTTTTGATATTAATTTGCTTGAAACAAGATTCATAGCTAATGGGATACAATTTTCTCCAAAGAAATTAAACCATATCGATCTATTACATTTGGTGCGTCGATTTTGGAAAGGTTCATTTTCCAGCTGCTCATTACAAAGTATTGAGAAATTTGTTTTAAGATCTTTCAGAAACATCGAAGATGAAATTCCTGGAGCACAAATTCCACAACTCTATTTTGATTATTTGGATTCTGCCAATTGCGGCAAATTGGAAAATATATTTTTTCACAATCAATCTGATATCGTAAGTTTAGCTGTTATCCTAAAATTGATTTCAGAGATTTTACAAGAGAAAGAGGATTGGTTTAAATTAATGGTAAATCCTTTAGGATTAGCCAAATTCTATCATGAATTTATCAGCATTGAAAAAGCTATTGAAATTCTTAAAAAAAACACTGTGGAAGCTGATTGTCGCAAATATTTATCTTTTATCTATAAGCAGCAGGAAAATTGGCAAAAATCTATTGAATTATGGAAATTGGCTGCAGATGATCGAGAACTTTTTGCTTTTGAAGAATTAGCAAAATATTATGAACATCATGCAAATAATTTAGCATTAGCCCAAAAATACACACTCCTTGCTTTAGAAATAATCACTGGAGGATATTGGGTTGACCAGCAAAAATTATCGGATTTTTCTCACCGCTTAGAACGTTTAGAACAAAAAATACATAATGAAAAATGAGATGAAAGTAGCTGTTCCAGAGTTAGTGAAATACGCTTTATAAAATAAAAATCTGGAAAGTTTGCTAGCACCAGCAGATTTAAAACAGGAATCAAAGCAGATCAGAAAAATACCCAAAAAACGTTCTTCCGAATATATTCAGGTAACCAAAACTTAGACAAAAAATAGTCGGATATAAAATGTGTAATAGAAGACACAATGTTAAAAAAAATGGAAACAGATAATAGCTTTGATTAATGCAGTAAAAAGCGCAAAAGCTATAGCAGAGGAAAATTAAATAGCACAGTCAACAATTAA
>JAMOPB010000235.1 GCA_027064945.1 Candidatus Cloacimonadota bacterium | reverse complement strand
AAAACTTCCGGTATTAACATCTATTGCCACTAAAGCTTCCGTTTGCTCAATGGTGATATTTCCGCCGCTTGGAAGTGGAATACGTGATTTAAAAATCGTTGCTATCTCTTTTTCAATGCCATAAGCATCAAAAATAGGTGAATCTTCCTGATAACATTCTACTCGATCACTAAATTCCGGACTAACCTCGTTTATACGATGAATTATCTGATTTGCCATTTTTTTATCATCAACAACCAATCTCTTTACATTGGAATTAAAGATATCTCTAATTAAAGTATGCGACAAATCACTTTGATCGAAAAGGCAAGCCGGTGCTTTGGAATGTTTCATTTGCTTTTTGATCAGCTTCCAAGTTTTAGCTAAAGCGTTGTATTCTTTTTTGAAATCATCCTTTTCCACAGTCTCAGTATCAGTACGTACAATCACACCAACATTTTTCTCTTTGATAGCGTTTAAAGTTGTTTTTATTCTTTTACGCTCTTTAGCAGATGTAATTTTCCTAGAAATAGCAATCTTCTTTTCTTCAGGAATATAAACCAAGAATTTTCCCGGAATTGAAATTTTCCCGGTTACTCTAGCACCTTTTTTAGCAATGGGATCTTTTTTAACTTGAACCAAGATCTCTTGCCCGGCGCTTAAGATATTACTAATTTTAGAAGAATCTCTGCCTATTTTGAAACGCTTATTACCTGGCAAGTGCGCAGGGAATATATCTTTGTAGTGTAAAAAAGCTGTCCTTTTTAAACCAATATCTACAAATGCTGCACCCATTCCGGGTAACACATTTTTCACTATACCTTTATATATATTTCCGGCAACCATTTGCTGGTCTTTCTTTTCAGCAAAAAGCTCGACCAAACGGTTGTCTTCCATGATTGCAACCCGCTTCTCATACGGATGCACATTAACTATTATTTCTGTAAACATATTATTTCCTCACAATGGAAAAGGTTTAAAAGTTAGATATTGTGTCAAGTTATTTGCAAATAGGTGATTTATAAACCTTATCAATATACTAATTCATATTGTAAATTTACTCTGTTTCCCATATTTTCAAATCAGTTTCCATTAAAAGCATTAACTTTTATACTACAAAACTCAGCTTACAATTTTGCCAAGCAAATGAAACAATTCCTTTCTCATTTGCAAAAAACATAGTGAAAGAATAATTTATTCCATTCTTATTATTTTTTTAAAAAAATAGAATAATTCTATAATTATTTTCTTTTTATAAATTCACACACAAGACATCTATCTAACCATATTATGCGTTATTACAAAATATCATTCCAAAAACCATTCGTAAAAATTTTCCCAATTCAAAGAATTTATTCTTGACACTATAGACCTAAAAGAAAATAAGTGAATCACCCATTACGGGAAAGCAAAAATCTTAATTTTAAGATTGAGCAATTGATCTTTTCATAAAGTGTAAAAATTTGTTGCGAGGTGGAGCAGTATGGTAGCTCGTCGGGCTCATAACCCGAAGGTCACAGGTTCAAATCCTGTCCTCGCTACCATTTTTTTGTCTAAATTTGGCGGCATAGCTCAGTTGGTTAGAGCATCGGAATCATAATCCGAGTGTCCGGGGTTCAAGTCCCTGTGCCGCTACCATATATGCAGTGCGCCAGTAGCTCAGCTGGATAGAGCAACGGATTTCTAATCCGTAGGTCAGGGGTTCGAATCCCTTCTGGCGTGCCATTTTTTTTAAACAAAAAAATTAAACAAATTTTCTTCATGGTGGATGTAGTTCAATCGGTAGAGCACCGGATTGTGGTTCCGGGCGTTGTGGGTTCGAGTCCCATCATCCACCCCATATTTTGCTAAAGCATATCGGCTTTGGCCTTTTTTTTTGCCAATTTTTCGTGAAACATCATAAAACAAATGAATTTTTATTTAATATAGAATTTTAAGCAATAACACATTTTCAAACCGTTTATCATTTTTAATAAGACTAATACTTTTGAACGAATCCTATCCGGCAAAATTTTACACTTTGTTTAATAATATAATTCTTAACTTCCTAATTTTGCATATGTTAAGATGTATTGCAGAAAGTGATGAATGAAGCGTGAAGAGTTAAATGTATAATGGATAATGTAGAATGTAGAATGCAAAATGTTAGAAGTAACAAGTGAAATGGGAAATAGGAAAGCGTAGATAATTTTGAATTCTGAATTCTTAATTTTGAATTGAGAAAACTCAAACCACAAACCATAATAAGATATCCGTGTTTATTCGTGCAATTCGTGGACAAAGAAATGTTGCTTCTTCA
>JAMOPB010000234.1 GCA_027064945.1 Candidatus Cloacimonadota bacterium | reverse complement strand
GAATAACTTCCGCCAAAGTTGGTGCTTCCGAAGTGGGAATGGCAATTACTGCCTCAACTTTAACCACTGTTTCCGTATTTTTCCCAATGATGTTTTCAGGCGGTATCGCCGGTCAAATGGTAAGAAGCCTTGCCTTAACTGTTTCTTTTGCCTTGTTTGCATCCTTATTTGTTTCTCTTACACTTGTTCCGATGATAGCGTCCTTTTTATTTAAAAAACACGATTCAAAAGAAGAATATAAAAAAGCAGCCGGAAAAAAAGGTTTCGATAAATTTAAGCAATTATATGGGGAAGTATTGAAATGGTCATTAAACCATAGAGGTGCCGTAATTACAATTGTTGCATTAATGTTTGTTGGTTCTTTACTTCTTATTCCAAAAATAGGAACAGAGTTTATGCCTAAAATGGATATGCCAATGCAAGTTTTAAAAATAAGATTGCCGGCCGGAGCAAGTTTGGAAGAAACTGATGCTGTTGCATCCAGATTGGAAGATATACTCTCGGAAATAAAAGAAGTTCAATATTCTATGGTTGATGAAGGAGTTATGGGGGAAGGAATGGCTGCTATGGATCCATCCAGTCCAACCGGTGTAAATGAAGCAACGATATTTTTCAAACTTTCAGATAGAGGAGATCGCGAAAGAGTTTCCGATGAAATAATGGAAGAAGTTCGTAGTAAAGCACCCGATTTAAAAAATGTGGAACTAACTGTTATTGATATGTCATCTCAGATGTCAGGAAGCGGAGAAAGTTCTCCCGTTACCATAAAATTATATGGAAAAGATTTAAATCGTATGAGAGAAATATGTGATGAAATCGCTGAAAAAATAAAACCTATAGAAGGTATCAGAGATGTTAATAATTCACTGAAAGCACAGCAACCGGAAAGACATATAGTAGTTGATAGGGACAAAGCTTTTCGCTACGGATTAACGGTTGCCCAAATCGGTTCAGCAATCAGAACCTCTACTTTGGGAACAAAATCCGGTATTTTCCGAGAAGAAAACGGAGATGAAACCGATATTCGGGTTAGACTGAAAGAAGAAAGCAGAAATTCCTTGCAAGAAATTGAGAACATCAGTATCAGCTCACCTTTAGGATTCTCAGTACCCCTAAAGCAAGTTGCTGAAATTACGGAAGGCTATGGACCTTTAAAAATTGATCGTGAGCATCAGATAAGAAAAGCGACAGTAACAGCAAATATTTTTGATAGAGATTTAGGAACCACAATAAATGATGTAAAAGAATCAATTAGTGATATTCAAAAAAATCTCCCTTCAGGTTATTTTATCGAATTTGGTGGTTCTTACAAGGACATGAAAGATAGTTTTAAAACTTTGATTCAAGCTTTACTTCTTGCGATTGTTCTAATTTATGTTGTTATGGCTTCTCAATTCGAATCTTTTAGTCAGCCGTTTGTAATAATGTTTACAATGCCTCTTGCCGTTATTGGAGTGATTTTGGCATTATTTATAACAGGAACGACTCTCAGTATCCCTGCTTTTATTGGAATTATAATTTTGGCCGGTATTGTGGTTAATAACGGAATTGTTCTTATTGATCACACAAACCAATTAAAAAGTAAAGGGATTGAAAAACATCAAGCTCTTTTGCAGGCAGGTCAAGATAGAATTAGGCCTGTGCTAATTACATCAATAACAACAATTATAGGTATGCTTCCAATGGCAGTTAGTACCGGAGAAGGTTCAGAAATGCGAGCACCAATGGCTATTGCTGTAATCGGTGGTTTGATTTCCGCAACGTTCTTTACCTTATTGATTGTTCCGTCTATTTATAGCATCGTTGATCATATTTCTTATAAAACAGAAAAGAAAATAATGAACAAACTGCACGGTGAAGAAGAGGTGTAATTCTCTTCATGTAACAAAATCATGCTGCAATTATGAAAATAATTGCAGCATTTAATTCTTTAAATTGACAGATATTTTAAAAAAATATGTTTAACATAAAAAAATACTAAAAAAATATAAGAGAATTTGAAAATAAAAACTTTATGAGCAGTGATAAATATGGAAAATTCTAAATATAAGATGACAGTTATCGTTCCTGTGTATAACGAAAAAGAAAATTTGGACAGGGTTTTTAAAACTTTTAATGAGTTTTTTGAAGTATCATTAATTAAGTGTAAGGTTCTTTTTGTTGATGACGGGTCAAACGATGGAAGCTATGAAAAAATAATTAATATTTGTAAAAATAACAAAGCATTTGAATATATCAAGTTTAAAAAAAATTGCGGATTGAGTTGTGCTATAAAAGCT
>JAMOPB010000233.1 GCA_027064945.1 Candidatus Cloacimonadota bacterium | reverse complement strand
AAATGTCTTCAAAATCGGTTATTGCTGCCTGATGTGGCGTGATAATTATTTTTGGATGTGACCAAAACTTGGAATCATTTGCTAATGGTTCTTGTTCAAAAACATCGAGAGATGCTAAAGCAATATTCCCGCTATCTAATGAAGCTAATAATGCTTCTGAATCAACCACATCACCGCGTCCGCAATTTATAAAATGAGCGTGATTGAATTTACTGAAAAATATTGAATCTAACAGGTGATAATTATTTTTAGTAGATGGCAGTGTGGAAATGATATATGAAGCATTGGAATTATTTTGCAAAAGAGCATTAAATGAGATAGTAGAATCAAAATCGATTACATTTTTCCCGGTTCTATTAACTCCGATAGTTTTCATTCCAACAGATTTCAGAAGTTTTGATATTCCTTTTCCCATAAAACCTGTTCCTAAAATTGCCACGTTTTTTCCTTTAATCATCTTAGGTGTTTCACGCTTCCAAATCTTTTCTTTTTGATTATCATATAATTTAAGACAATTTTGTGCATCAAGCATTATCTGTGCTAAGCAATATTCAGCCATTTTTCTATCCATTTCCCCGACAGATTTTGTTAGGATAAGGTTGGGATTCAAATCGGTTCTATTTGTGTAAGGATCTACTCCGGCAGCGAAGGAATGGATCCATTTTATATGAGAAATATCAAAGTTTTTGGGAGGTGAGAATGCTGCCCAAGCTTGATATTTGTCCAAAATTTCTTGTGTAAGGTTTTCAACATAATCAATTTGAATCTTAGGATTATTTTGTTGATGATATAATTCGGCTAACTCTTTGCCAAATTTTCCGTGAGTTATGATTTTCATAATTTAATTCCTTATATAATTGAGTTTATTTTAAAAAACATTCTGCTGCTAATTTATGCAGAAAAAAGCTGATAATAGATTCCATAAGGCAAATCTAAAACACTATTTTTTTATACAACCAAAAAAGCGTTTAACCTTTTATATTGAACTCATAGTTTTTTATTTATGTACTTCTAAGAAAATACCTTTAACGTTATAATTTTGTTCTTTAACAAATCTCATATTTTCGATTATCTTTATGTAATCTTGAACTTGTTGTTGATCGTAATGTTCACCTGTTTTGTAATCAATTATCAGAACTTCTTTACGCTTTTGGTTAATCAATAATCTATCAATTCTTTTTTCGTGTCCGTTTTCATCAAAAACAATACGTTCGTTAAATGCCTTATCCCAATGCGTTTTAGAAAAATAGTTTTGATTTTTATCTATTAATTTTGTTGCAAGTTCTATGATTTTATCAAATTCATCTTGCTGAAGCAAGTTACCCATATTTGCTAAAATTTTATTATAAGCTTTTTTTCGTGCTGAAGGTGAATCAAATGTAATTTCCGCTAAAAAATTATGTACAATATTTCCGCGTAAAATTGCTTTTGGATCGATAGCTTGTTCGGATTCATTTTTTTGTAAATATTCAAGATCAGGCAATTTAAAATAATCAACGATCTTATCCAAATTTTTAAATTCTATGTTTTCAGTTTTGAAATTGGAAACGAAATCTCCGATTTTATATTGAAGATGCACAGGCGAGATTACTTTAAAATAAAACTCATCGTAGAATGTTGCAAATAGTTGTTTTGAAATTGAAAGATCTTTTATTGGCTCGCTAGCTATTTGTTCTATAGTTTTGTTTTTGCGTGCCACTTTATCGAAGATTATCAAATTGTTAGCAGCACGAGTAAGCTGAACATAAATATTATTCAACTCTTCGGTAGCTTCGCGGATCTTTATTGCATTATATAAATCAGGTTTTGCCAACTGCATAATTTTATGAAAATTATAACTGAAGCTCCAATCTGAAAAATTTGCAAAAGTATCATTAAATTGTCCTAATATTTTCAAACCCCGCTCAATATTACCATGAGACGATTTTGCAGACAAAATAGCAATAACAGTTTCAAATTCTAATCCTTTGGATTTATGAATTGTCATCAATTTAAGCGCATTTGTTTCTGATAGTCCTAATTGAGTGAACTCCTCTTTGTTTTCTATTGCTAAGCAATAAGCCGCAAATCCGCTAAGATCGGCAGAGTAATCTCCGCTTGATTTTTCAAATTCAGCGGCAAGTTCCAAGAATCTATGTAAATTTTTCATATCCAATTCAGTTGAGAATATTTTTGTAAAAGAATATTTTGTGATTATAATGCTAATTAATTTTGTGATGGAATATGGAGTATTTTTTAAATCACCGAGTTCTTGAATTATTTGATTATCGTTTTCATTG
>JAMOPB010000232.1 GCA_027064945.1 Candidatus Cloacimonadota bacterium | reverse complement strand
TTCATTAACATCCAAGCTTTCCACAAAATAATCTTTGGTTCTTACAGGTCTTCGTGATAAGATATTAATCACAATCCAAGAAGTAGTAACTTTTCCCAATAATTTATCCGAAGAATAAATCTCAAACTCACGATAACAAAAAAGTCTGTCTCTTTGACTTGGCCAAGTTTTCACAGTTATCGTTTCACCCCATTTAGGCCATGAATTCATTTGAATATATTCTTTATACAAAACCCAAGCCATATTCTTTTTGATAAGATGCGAAAAACCAATCTCCATCTCATCCGAATGTTTCCAAGCGCTTTCTGATAGAAATCTATTCAACGCCGGCAATGTCAATTCACCATTCAAATCACAATCATATGAATTTATTTGATACAAATCTTGACGTAAAATTTCCATATTCTTATTTCCTCTAACTGAATTTTATTTTTTGAACAAATGGTTGGTTTTCCGGTCAAGTCAAATATCTTCTAAGTGAAAAAAATCCTTTGCCCAAAAGAATTTTATCTTAGCATTTTCTGCACAAAGTTTATCAGTTTCCATATCTCCCACCAAGATACTTTTATTCCAATCTATGATAATTTCTTGCTTTTTTGCTTCAATTTCACATTTTACCAACATACCGATATAAGGCTTCCGCAAAAGAGATCGATAGCTATATTCAAATATTTTCCCACCTTCCATACAATAAGCATATTGGATCATATCAAAAGGATCTTTTTCAAATAGCGATCTTGTAAATTCCAATTCTCTTTCATTATCTTTAGGAGTTTTATGCCCAAAAGCTACTCCGCCTTGATTAGTGACCCCGCAGATTAAAAAACCTTTTTTTTTAAAATCCCATATTATTTCTTCCACTGTGGGAAAAATAGCATAATCTTCAGGTTTTTTAGCATAAATTCCACGTTTACTATATCGAATAGTGCCATCCAAATCCAGGCAGAGTGCAGGCATTACTTTCATAACTTAGATTGTCTCCAAAGCTAATTCCATCATCTGTCTAAAGCCTTCTTGGCGCATTTCGGGTGAAGCAGCTTCTCCTGTGATGAAAGAATCTGACACGGTTAGTAAACACAAAGCTTGCACATGATGTTTTGCTGCAAGTGTATAAAGTGCTGCTGCTTCCATTTCCACAGCTAAAACTCCATGATTTGCCCATACTTTCCAATCTTCCGGGTCATCTTCATAGAATGTATCTGCTGTAAGAATATTTCCGGCAACTGCATTTACTCCTAATTTCTTTGAATTTTCCCAAGCTGAAAAAAGTAACTCGGCATCTGCTGTTGGTGCAAAAGTTCTTCCATTAAAACGACGATTATTAATAGCAGAATCTGTACTTGCAGACATTCCGATAATTACATCCATCAATTTCACTTCAGGTTGGAAAGAACCGCAAGAACCAATTCTCATCAACCTTTTACATCCAAAATGTGTTATTAATTCGTGAGTATAAATGCTTATTGATGGAACGCCCATTCCTGTTCCTTGAACAGATACTCTTTTGCCTTTATAAGTTCCTGTAAATCCATACATACCTCGAACTTCATTGTAGCAAACTGCATCTTCCAAAAAGTTTTCCGCAATAAATTTTGCTCTTAGTGGGTCACCCGGTAAAAGTACTCTTTCTGCTATATCTCCGGGATTTGCTTTAATATGTGGTGTTGCCATAATTTGGCCTCCTTATTTTTATTAATTTTAAAAGTTAGCTTTTTTTTTATTAGCAAATTAGACAATTCTTTTTTTTAAACTAGAATAATACAGCCTATCCTCTATAAATCCAATTCACTACCATAAATTACCCTTTTATCTTTTTTAAGTAGCATTATTTACTCTTTGTGGTATTAGTAAAATGTGATTTAAAAATATTGGAGGTTCAAATGAAGAACGTATTTATTGTTTTATTTAGTTTTTTTACAGTTTTGTTTGCTCAAAACATAGAAGAGATTATAGCTAATGCTGAGAAATTAGCTAATGAAAAAAATTTAGTCGAGGCTATAGAAATTCTGGAAAATGCAATCATAGCAAATCCTCAATCTGCAGATCTTCTGGCTGAATATGGTTTATACCTAAGCCAGAGAGCTGGAGAAGTTAGTTTTCTTAAAGCGGGATTATTATCAACGAAAGCGTTTAAGCAGCTTGATAAAGCTTTAGAATATGATCCTAATCATATCAAAGCCAGGTTATATAGAGGAATCTTAGCTGTAAATGTTCCAAAATTCATGGGTAAGCTAAAATTAGGAATAAAAGATTTAGAAAAAATCCAATCGCTGCATGGAGACAAT
>JAMOPB010000231.1 GCA_027064945.1 Candidatus Cloacimonadota bacterium | reverse complement strand
TTTTGCGTTTTTCCAAGGATGTAAAGAAATAGGATAATGATAATCTTCCTGAGCTAAATTTAATATCTTGCGATAAAAATGTTTTATCTCTTCAGAAGAAGAAAATCCACCGTCTGATGCAGGATGTACTAAATTGAAATTAGCCAATAAGACAGTTTTCCCTTTTCCAAAATTTGATTTAATAATTGCCGGATATGTTTCGTCTTCTTTAACCCAATTTGCCCAAATTTCACTATCCTTTGATGTAATATTTGTTACTACGGTAGTCCATTCATCTTCCGCAAATTTATTGGTAATATTACCTTTCCAAATTTTTTCATTTGCTGAAACTATCAGAAAATTATTCATATTCTTCTCTGATAATTCCACTCCAAAACATTTACTCAACAACCAATTATTTTTATCCAATACACCATTTTGATTGATTCTGTCTGAACCATCAAATCTATTTCTTCCTATGAAATTATCGCTGATCAATATACCACCGTTTTTTACCCAATTACTGATATTTCTCATCTCAGTTTCAGATAAATATGAAAGTGAATACAAGCGATCAGCATCATGGTAGCCAAAGGCGGTTGAAAGAATCAAGATTTTGTAATTTTCTAATTTTTGGGGATTGTATAAAATTTTCCGGTTATCCAATTTTGTGATAGCACCATTTTTATTTAGCTCTTGCATTGCCAAGATTACACCGTCTGAAACAGTTCCACGTCCATCACCATCGCCGGTTGTGACGAATAATGCTTTTGGCAAACTGAACAAAAGCTGGCTTAACACAATAAATACGAGCACTAATATTTTTTTTTGCATAAATTCCTCTATCTGATTTTTTTTATAATAACTTTTTTGTTTATTTTCAAATTAATAGTCAATGATCCGTCTCGAGGATTGTAAATGCCATCATTACAGCTGTTCATGATTTTCACGATTTCCCAATCTGTATGGAAAACAATAGTAATTGGAATATCATAAATTTCAGGATCTAAATCGCTGGTTACTTCCACAATATATGAATCACTATCTTTATTTATAGTAAGTTTGGCATCATTCCGTATTTGAATATATTTTCCCACCACTGAAGTTGGTGCAACCCAATGTTCTGAATTTCGTAGAATCCTCATTTGATTATCAAAAGTTTTGGGATAAAGTGAATATCTATTAGTTACTTGATGGTAATCAAAAAGTTTTTCTTCTTTGGAATCTTTTGGGAAAATATGATGATACATAAGGATTAACCACTTATCTTCACTTGATTTAATCCAATCATTAAATTCCGATTGAGTAGGAGTGAAATTATTTAAGATTGCTTTACTTGGTAATGATAAGAAATTATCCGTGTTTGTAATTGCATCATCATAGCTGCGGGCAAATAGAAATCCGCTTTGCTTAACTAAGTTTTGAATCCTTTTATTAGTAAATGAATAAGGATAATGCAAAGTTTCCACTTTAAGATTCAAATTATTTTCAAGTAATTCTTTATTGCGTTTAAGCATCGAAATAATTTCAGAATCGGATTGATTTGGATCAATTTTCTCATGAAAAAATCCATGTGAGCTAATTTCGTTACCGGCTTTTGCAATTTCTCGTAATTCCTGCCAGCTCAGGCGTTTGATAGAAAAAACTCCTTTTTCAGCAAAATTTCCCGGTTTATGAGAAGTCCAAGATCCCACTATGCCAAAATCTGCTGTTAAATTATATTTTTTTAAAATTTGGAAACCATATTGATATTGAGAATAAGAACCGTCATCAAAAGTTATACTAACAGCTCCGGGAGCATTTTCATACCATTTTGCGATGATGAATTTTTCTTCGATATTTTTTGCTTTTTGCTTTTTAGGATTAAGTTCAGCGAACAGTTTTTGCAAAGTGAAATATTGTTTCTTTAAATGAGTGGAATATTCGGGTTCATCCCAATTTTTCCATCTATACGTAAATGCTTTTTCATTTTTTGGAATTGTGTATTGGATCTTGTTCTTTTTGTCGGAAATATAAGTGTAAATATGGAAATCAGCCTCAGTAGTTTCTATTTCCGGAGTGCCTGAAATATCGTTTAATACTTGAGCGGAAGATGGGTCTGAAACATTTAAAAGATGCCATGGTAAGCGCATTTCCAAAACTTTGGTTATGGGATCGTAAAACCAATCCGCATTGGAATTTTCTGAAATTTTCCCAAATACCAATTTACTGCGATTATGCAATTTTTGCGGAAATTTTTCACCTAAAAGAGTTTGGCGTGCGCGATTGGCGATTAGTTCTTGCGGAACAAAACGTCCGTTATTATTGGCTTTCGAAGCG
>JAMOPB010000230.1 GCA_027064945.1 Candidatus Cloacimonadota bacterium | reverse complement strand
GGTTCAAATTTCAGAAAAATCACAAAAACTAAATATTGGAATTGATATAAGTGTGATTTCAGCTAAAAAGTTACAAAATGCCGATTGCAGAATAATTTGGTATGATATGAGATTCGGACATAAAACAATTTACGGTAATCCTGATTTTGTCCCATCATTAACAAGATTTTCCATAGACAAAATTCCTTCTTGGGATGCACGAAATTTGATGGTGAATCGGGGAACTTTGATGATAATTAATGATCTTATTTTACAGAAAGATTATCTTGATTATAATTTAAAAAAATTAATCGTGAAGCATATCATAAAAGCAATAATCGGCTACGGTGATACACTGTTGTTTTTCTTGGATGATTATAACTGGAGTTATGTTCAAAAACAAAAAAATATGAGAAAAAGAACTGACGTGAATCCAAAATTCAAGGCTATCTACGAAGAAGCGATGAATTTTCGTTTCCAACCGGATTATCCAAAATATCTAATAAGAGATTTATATGCTTGGGCTGAAGAATTGAGAGGAATTTTTAAAGAAGTTTTCCTTGTTTGTGAGACAAAACGATTGCAACAAAAATCAATCTCTTGGGATGAATATCCCCTCAAAGCTTTTGAATACGCTTGGGGCGATTATTTTTTTCAACCTAAACCGTTAGCTAAGAAACTATATAATTTGTTGAAATCTAGAAAACAGCTTCAAGAGGGAAATTTGTTAGCAAAAGTAGGATTTAAATCTTTGGGTGAAGCAGGCATTTTGCCAATATTATTTCCAATCTTTGCGTATAAATTGGAAAATGAGAAATTTATTCAGATTGCCGAAGATTTTCTAAATTCTAAGAACGATTTTTTAAGTCTGAGAAAAGCTTATTTGCGCTATTGGGGCGAATATGCAGATGTTAATTTTATCAATATGTTGAAAAAATATGAAATTTCTATAGATGATTAAGGAGAGCAAATTATGATCTGCTTAACAGGTGATATTCACCATGCTTCATTGAAAACAGGTAATCAACAACATTGTGATATAAGTGAGATTCAATGTGCACAAATTTATAATAAAATGTTGAAAGACGCAAATGTGAAAGTTACATATTTCATTTCGGGGAAATGTTTTGTGGAAGAATGGGATGATCTTAAAGAAATATGTGAGAGCGATAATGTGGAAATTGGCGGACATAATTATGATTGCTTTCAGCATACTCTTTGGCATCGAGTTTGGAATAAATTAATCGATAGTTATAATGGACCGCGTTGGTATCAGAAAAGAGATGTATTGAAAACTGCCAAAGTGATTAAGGATAGGACAAATAGAGATTTGCGGGTTTGGAGAAATCATATGTATATGCATGGGAAAAATACAGAATCCATTTTGCATAGTGCAGGGATAAAAATATGTTCAGATGGAGTAAAAAAAGAATCAAACGGTTTGATAAAGCATCCTAGCGGAATATATAATTTTCATTTGAATATAATTCCTGACCATGAGCATTTGATTCATGCGGAAAGGACTCCTGAATGGATCGAATGGTGGCAAAAAAGATACAATTGGTCTGATGATTTCGGCTCTGAATCTTATTACATCGAAGAATGGACGGATATGGTTCTAAAACAATTAGAAGAAAATGAGAAAAACGGTGTGATATCAAATATGATAATTCATCCGATTACTATGTATCTTTGTGATAAATTTACCTCTTTCCAAAGAATATTGGATTTTTTGAAAAATCATGATACTATTTGGATGACAGAACTTTTGGATATGCAGAGGGAAAAGCATGAATAAGAATCCGAAAGTCTCTGTGATTATGCGGAGTAAAAATTCTGATTGGGTAATTGCTGAAGCATTAGTAGCATTGCATTCGCAAACTTTTAAAGATTTTGAATTGATTGTAGTTGATAGCGGTTCTACCGATAAAACGTTGGAAATTGTAAAAGAATTTCCTTGCAGATTAATTCAAATCGAATCGACTCAATATTATCCGGGAGCTGTTCTTAATATGGCAATTGCTGAAGCAAAAGCCGATATTATTGTTTTCCAAAATTCCGATGGAGTTCCTCTTTACCAACACACTTTGCAAAGATTAATTGATGCATTTGATGATAAAGATGTTGATGCTGCATTAACCAGACAATTACCGCGTCCTGAAGCTGAAACATGGGTGAGAAAAGATTATGAAATAAGTTTTCCCGATGCTGACAAAACGCCGTCTTGGATTCGTCTTTCTTTACCAATGGCAGCAATGCGAAAATCTGCTTGGAAGAAGCACAAGTTTTATACTGATGCTTGGGCTTCTGAAGATACTGAATGGGGC
>JAMOPB010000229.1 GCA_027064945.1 Candidatus Cloacimonadota bacterium | reverse complement strand
ACCCAACCTTGAGAAAATCTTGTTTCTACTCTTGATTCATCAACTTCAGCAATAATTCCCACACCATTGGCAATTTCCACAGCTTTTCCCTGAGCTCCACTCATTCCGCCTAAACCGGATGTAACAAATAATTTCCCAGATAAATCTCCTGTTTCAGGAATTCCCAATTTTGTTCTTCCTGCAATCATGATTGTATTAAATGTTCCGTGAACTATTCCCTGTGGTCCGATATACATCCAACCACCGGCAGTCATTTGACCGTAATTTGCCACACCCAAAGCTGCTGCACGATTGAAGTTTTCCAAATCATCAAATTGTCCTATCATCAAACCATTTGTTATAACAACTCTTGGTGCAAGTGGATGTGATTTAAAAAGACCAAGAGGATGACCTGAATGTAATACTAAAGTTTGGTCATGTGTTAATATTTCCAAATATTTTTTTATTAATCTATACTGCATCCAGTTCTGGCAAACAGCTCCTGTTTCCCCATAAGTAACCAATTCATAAGGATAAAGAGCAGTTTCAAAATCTAAATTGTTATCTATCATTACCTGAAATGCTTTACCTTCGGTACAAGTGCCAACATATTCATCAATTGATTTCCCATAAATTCTGCCGGCAGGACGATAACGGTATCCATAAATACGACCATGTGTAAGTAATTCGTCCAAAAATTCCGGTGCTAACGTTTCGTGTAATTCTTCAGGAATATAGCGTAAAGCATTTTTTAACGCTAATTTAATCTCTTCATCATTTAATGTAAGTTCTCGTTTAGGGGCACGACGAATTCCTTCTTCAAACTCGGGATATTCCGGTAAAACTGCATCCAGTTTAATTGTCATTGCTTTTGAAACATCAAAATTGTTCATAACATCTCCATTTATATTTTATTTAGAATATTAACTATTTTGAGATTAATTCTCATTATCCATTCAAAAAAAATCTCACCTATCGTCTTTAATTTTTGTAAAAGATGATCGATGAGAATATTTTGTTTCTTTTCAGCTATCTCCAAGCTCAGTAAAATCTATTTTAGAATGCCTCTAGCCTTAAAGATATCTTCGCGTGGAATTTCATAGAAATTCAGATAATCTATAATCGTTTTTTCCAATACATTCACCACATCTAATGCGATCTTCTTTTCTTTCTTACGTTTATTAAAAAACTGTTTTCTAAGGACAAAGACGGCATCAACGTCTGATTTGTCAACTTTAGGCACAAAATTTTCCCGTAAGGTTTCAGTAATAATAATAAATTTACTTTTTGGGAAAGCTTCACGAGCCAATCTAGCCTGAGCTTCACACTGTGTAAAATCGATCGGATCAAGACGTTTGTAAAGACCGAACACAATCAAAGGTAACACTTGTTCCGATTTTTCGTAATTGCGTCTGCCTTCAATACGATATTGAAATTCAACAGTACGAGTTAACATCGCATATTTATTTGATTCATATCGAATATAATTTGGTTTTTTCTCATTTTCCAAAAGGTTACGAGGAGAATATTTTGGAGCTAAATCAAAACGTTGAAAATCCCATTTAATTCCATAATGCTCCAAAACACCGGTTCTGGAAAAAATAACTGTAAGCATATCAGCTATATAATATGGTTGGAAAAGTTGTGATTCATAATGAAAGCCTTTGCGTTTGAATTTATCAAAACGATATTTCGGATTAGAAATAATTTCACTAAATCTATTAATTGCTCTAACCATTTCATCATTTGTTCCACTTTGAGAACTGATAGCTAAAGCTTTTTGTACCTCTTTCCACATCAACTCAATCTCATGCAAATACATTTGATTTACCGGATTTTTTTTGTCTCTCATTAGATATTCTAAGACATTACTATAAAACATAAAATAACTCCTATACTTATTTTAGGATGTAGTATCCATCTGACAGATTGTGCAATTGCCCCAAAATTAAACCTAACAGCAAGTTTAAGATAATGATATACAATTTTCTATTTCATTTTGATTTAATACTGATGACAACATCACTTGATCTGCGACATAATTTTACATTGCTAACTATATATGTTACCTAAGATTCAGTTTGATATTATTTTGTCAAATTTTAATTAAATATCAATCTTAGCAATCATCTAAGAAGCTTTTAGGAAACAACTCTCTCCAGTGTATTTTTTTTACACACAATCAATTGTAAACGGTATCAACCCACATTTTTTATTAATTAGTTAGGAAAATATTTGACGTATTATTTGTTCCGAAAAGATATTAACAGTTGAGGTAAATAAAATGAAATTAATAAAAAATGCAATTATAGCCAACGGGTCAAAAACCA
>JAMOPB010000228.1 GCA_027064945.1 Candidatus Cloacimonadota bacterium | reverse complement strand
ATGCTTCCAGTTTGGATAACGGCCAAAGCTTTTTCGAAGGAAAAGTTGATACACAAATTTTCCCTAAAAATATCACAATCAAAGATTCTCCACATGAACCGGCTATGATAAATTTTTCATATAACCGTGACGGACATTTATATCAACCAACTACAATTATTGAAAATGGTGTTTTCAAAAATTTCTTAGTAGGAAATTACTATGGCAGAAAATTAAATATGAAAAAAAATGGTGCCGAAGGTGAAGCTTTAGTTATGAATACAGGAGATAAAACTTTAGAAGAGATGATCTCCGGAATCAAAAGAGGATTGTATATTTCCAGTTTGCATTATATGAATTTTATAAATAGAAAAGAGACTTCAGTAACAGGTTTAACCAGAGATGGAACTTTCTTAATTGAAGACGGGAAAATTACAAAAGTTGTTAATAACCTCCGATTTACTGTAAAAATTTCCGATGTATTTAAAGAAATTTATGCTATCGAAGATAAAACACAAACAATTCCATTCTCTACAAATTATGGCGAATTTGGAGTCTATAGCACAAAAATGCCGCATGTAGCTGTGAAAAATTTCCAAATCACATCTTCCACTCATACCATTTAGGAGCTGATCATGAAAGAATTAATCAAATCAATAATCAATAAATTAAATCTTCCAAGTATCACTTATGCTGATGCAAGATTTACAAGCACAGACAAGCAAGCTATCTACTTTGAAAATGGAAAATTAAAACATTTCTCAACCGATTTGGATTCCAAAGCTTTAGGAATAAGAGTATTAAAGAATGGTTGCTGGGGATTTGCGGGAACTACTCTTTTTTCAAATGAAGCAATCGACAAAACCATAAAAAGAGCAATAACAAATGCTGATTTAGGAAGTAGATTTAGAAAAATTCCAGCTGTATTCAAACCTTTGAAACCTGTAGTGCAAACTTATAATTTCACCCCAATCGAAGATCCTTTTGATATGAGTGATGAGGAAAAAATTGCTTATCATGAAAAGATTGCCAAAAAATTAGTTGAAAATAAGAAAATTGTTTTTTCCAATGTTTACTCAGAATTTTATCGCCAATACAAAATCTTTGCCAATACTGAAGGAACTTTTGTAGATAGCACAGTTTACGACACTATGCCAATGATGTATGTATTAGCATCTAATGGCAAAGAAGCTATGTCTCGTACATATCCGGGTCATATGAATGGCCGCAGAGGCGGATTTGAAATAGTAAGAAAAGTAGATTTACAAAATCATACGGATGAAATTATTGAGCAAGCAATAAAACTGTTAGACGCTCCAAGAATAGTAGAAGAACGTGCTGACATCATCATTGGTGGTGGACATCTTGCCTTGCAATTACACGAATCTGTAGGTCATGCTACTGAAGCGGATCGTATTTTAGGAAAAGAGATATCTTATGCAGGCAAAACATTTATCAAGCCTGAAATGATTGGAAATTTCAGATATGGTTCTGAAATTGTAAATATTTACAGCGATAGCAAAGATGAACGCGGAATGGGATTTCATATCGTTGATGATGAAGGAACTCCCGGTGCAACTATAGATATAATAAAAAATGGTATTCTTGTTGACCAACAGAATTCTCAGGAAAGTGCAGATATTTTAGGTTTACAAACCACAAGCAATATGTTAGCAACACATGGAGATGATATTCCATTAATTCGAATGACAAATTTCTGTTTAGCACCTGACAAAGGTAGCCTGAAAGAGCTTATTGCAAGTACTGAAAATGGATATTACATAGATTTTACCAAATCTTGGAGTATCGATGATAATAGAAATAATTTCCAATTTACAACTGAAATCGGCTGGAAAATAGAAAATGGCGAACTTAAACATATTGTAAAAGAACCGACTTATTTTGGAATCACACCGGAATTTTGGGCTGCTTGTGATGGAATTTGTGGTGAAGAAGAATGGGAATTTCACGGAACATTCCATTGCGGAAAAGGAGAACCGGGACAAGCCATGCACCTATCTCATGGTGTTGCTCCTGCTAGATTCAGAAACATTGTTTGCAATGTAAAAGCTTAAGACAAAATCGTTCCTGCCTGCATTTTGTGGGCAGGAACAAAAAACTTGTATTATAATTTTATAAAAGATACAAGTTTCCTTAACGATTAAAATAAAAAAATCAATTTATTTGGACAAAAAGAAATCATTTCAGATAATAGTTTTGTTGTTGCTTTCATAAAACAAAATACATAAATGACAGAGAATGAATAATGAAAGCTAATGACCTAAGAAGTTTTGGATAATTTCCAATAGGAGATGAAATATGAAATACAAATCAATTTGGGTTCTACTGCTTTTAG
>JAMOPB010000227.1 GCA_027064945.1 Candidatus Cloacimonadota bacterium | reverse complement strand
AAATTCTTCGCTTACCTCTACTTCGTCTTTCATACGTTTCTGCACAACTGGATCGCGGTATACTATGTCAATCATATATTCTGCTTGATTTCCAAACATTTGAGCTAAACCATATGAATACGAAATTGCATGAATACTTTCATTCTGATCGTTATATTTATACAATACTTTAAGTTCAGTATTTGTACAAACCTCAGCGAAATATCCAAATAAAGACGTAACACCGCTATCCATTAATGCTTGATATCCGTTATTCAATAGAAACATTCTTTTGGCTTTTTCGTCCAACGTTTCCCAGCCAATTGCATCTTTAGAAAAATCAACTACTTTATGAGTCCAGAAGTCAGAAAAGGCTTTCTCATAAAGATTCTGAAAAATTGGATAATCGCATCTATCAATTCTTAAAAAATTTCCATTGTCGCCGAAAAAAAGCCTCCAGGGTTCTTGAGGCTTTTGTTCTACACATATCAGCTTCGTACAATAATTATTCATTTTTTCCCTTTTAACTGCTGCAGTTTTCGCATGCTTCATGTATTTCACCTTTTTGCATATTTAGATAATAAAGCGTTTTCAATCCTAGTTTATTTGCTTCTATAATTGTTCTCATGGTTTCGAAAGCAGACTGCGGGTTATCTGAATATGTGTTTATAGATTGCGCTTGGTCTAAAAATATTTGTCTAATTTGCGCATGCTTTAATAAAATTGAATTAGGAATCTCCCAAGCGGTTTGATAATACATTCCGTATTTTCTAATTTGAGGTACAAACTGTTTGCAGGTATAGGTTCCTGTTTTTGTGGCGGTTAGCTGTTTAACCGGTTCGGTTGACTCGGTTGCGTTTTTCAGGAATAGGGAGCTGGTATTGTGGCTCACGACTCCGTTAGAAAGCAAATATTCATGAACATCATTTACTTCGATATCCCATGTGGGTTCAAGTTTTTCCAATTTACGAATCTTTTTTATTTTCATTAATATTCTCCTTTATAGCATTAATTATTTCAAATATTTTTTCAATATGATCATCGGTATCAAATACTTCGATCAACTTAATCCCTAAACATCTACATAACATGCGTTTACGTTCATCTTTAATTTTACGTTCTTCTAATGGTGGACTAATAGGAGTTGTGATTAAATTATTAGGATTATAATGAAATGCGCTTCCATGATATTCGACAGCAATTTTTAGATCTGGGAAATATAGATCTAGCCATGCACGCGAATTCAATTCTTTAGAATATATAAAACATTCTTTTTTATAAGCTATTACAAAACCAAATTCATAAATCTTCTTTAACAAATTATTTATAAACTTTTGGGATTCCGCCGAAACGCGTCGCGGTTCTTTACTTTTCATATGCTGATAAAATTTCTTTGTGCCTTCAATTTCACCGTATTTGTTTATCCAGTAGTTAATATTGTTTGCTTTGCCTTTTTCACGTGATACTTTTTCTGCATATTCGCGTCCGTACTTAGCTATAAGACGTTTTTTAGTTGCCCGTTTAGCATCATTAACTTTCAAATATCTTATATAACCTTTAATTGGCCCGTGTTTTGAAATCATATTATAAAGATTTGATTTTGTACTTTCCACATATTCGATATATTTGATCGTGCCTAAATCATAACCATATTTTTCTCGAAATTTATCCAAATTTGTTCCAATTCTTGAAATATATGATTCGTAACGTTTTTTACCTTCTTCTTCACCGTATCTTTTGATAAAATTTTCTAAAGTTTGCGCTGATCTGTAACGAAACTCATTCCAACGCCGCAACCCTTCTTCTTCTCCAAATTTTTTTATGAATTTTTCTTTAGTCACCTTATTCTGATTTTTTAAATAAGTTATATAATATGTATATTCGTCGTAGGTATATCCTAGTAATTTGTATTTATCATTATAATTATATGAACGACTGTAATAATAATTTTTATATATTTTAATTAAGTTATTAATATATACGCGTCTAAATTTATGCCGTATTTTGCGTATATTTTTCCAGAATTTAAGACTACGTTCGTCTTTGTTTTTTATCGTATCTCTAAGAAGTTTTGCAATTTCATGTATATTATCATAATATGAAGCATTTATAAAAAAATTAGACACAAAAACTGTGTCTGTTATATGATGAATAATATGTTTAAGATACATTTTATTGTCTATTTTGCCGATATACTTATCACTTCCATATCTTCCTGAAGTTCTGATACTTTGACCCATTTTTCAGCACCTTCTTTTGTTCTAACTAGCAACATGTGATTACCAGTGAATTTATATTTGCTGCCATCTTCAAATTCTATTTCGTATACCTCTTTCATACCATTATACCAGATGCGCTCGGATTCATAAACACCGTGTCGCGTATGTACTTCAACAGGAGTTTCAAAATTATACCATCCTATCAAATTGTTCTGTTCTATATGCTCATAGTCAATGTTATTTTCTTTTAATATTTGCTCTATTGATTTGATCCCGTCAGTAGTTATAATTTCTCCATCTTTTGTCTGACAAGCGCCGGGGGCCACACTAGCGCTGGTCGCAAATCGGATTCCGTATTTCATTATATCTTCTCTTAACTGTTCCCAGCGAGCTGCTTGCCAATCTTCAGCGTATTTATCAAATTCTTCTTTAAAATAATCTATCGGTAACCAGCCTTCAGCCCATTTAGTTTGCTTGAATCTAGGAAACGGACCTCTTTCTTTTGCAATAGCCACCGATGCACTGTAAACGTGATAATAAATATCTTCAAATAAATCAAATTCTAATTTGAAACTTTTTGGATCTGTAAATTTAACTTTATTAAATGCAAAATATGCTGCAAGTCCGTTTACGCCGATTCCGATGGATCTATAAAGTTTATTAGCTATTTCACCTTCACGCGCTGCGTAATACATAGTTTCAACTTCATTATCAAAAGCTCTTGCGAGTAAGTAAGTTAATTCTTGTTTGTGTCTCTCGTCCAGTTTTGTCCATTCAACTGCGTTGATCGCAGATAAATTGCATAACGCTATTTCTCCATAATCCTTGGTTTCAATTTGCGGTTTATCTTTATCCCATTCTTGTACAACTTTAGATTCTGCCATTAACGTAGGTTTGGTTGGAAGCGTAATTTCTGTACAGTTATGTACAAGAATTTTAGAATCAGTATTTTCATCAACTATGTAAAAATTATGTGTATCTTCAACAGTTAAATCGTAAACAATTTCAACTGGATTGTGCTCGATTTTTTGTACAAATACAGCGCGGTTATCAGCAAGCTGAACATAACATTGTATCGAATTACGAGCTTCTATGTATCCGCCTTCAGCAAGAGCTATTTTATGATCAGGAGTACATTTAATTATGCTTCCGTCACTTAATGTTAATTTAATAGTGTTATCAGTGCCGGTCATAAAGGCCACTGCCTCTTTTATAATAGGCTCTGACCAACCGTTACTCGTTGGATGCGAACAATATACTTTGAATCTTTTTTTACCTTGACTTTCTTGCGCAAGTTGTTCAATAGGAACTAAGCCGCGGTCTACTGTGTATACTAATGTGTCGCCAGTAAAACAGAGGTTACTTTGTCTAATTTTTTCTTTAAAAGGAGTATTTTCATTTACATTATCATCAAAGAAAATATAAAGATTTCCTGTTTCGTTTCTTATTTTAGCAATCAAATAACCGAGTTCGCGTGCTTTGATTTTCTTTTTCCTGATACCAGCCTTATTAGCATACTCAAAATATTTCATAGAAAAATCATCACCGTGTAATTCTAGCAATTCAGGAGTATCTTTTGGGTCAAATAAATAAATGTCTTTATCTGCCAACAATGCTTTAACAAAAATATCATTCAGTTTAACAGCATACTGGAGTTTTCTGGCGCGGCGTTCTTCACTACCGCCTTCATCTTTCAGCATCAATAAATCCATAACTTCGTAATCCCACCAATTGAAATACACCGCGCAAGCACCAGGTCTTGCTGATTTTTGATTATAAGCAGAGATCACGCTTTCCACCATTTTAATAAATGGAATTTTACCGCTACTTCTTCCTGTTTTATCAACTACTGCATCAATCGATCTAACCGGTGATATATCCAAAGCTGTACCACCGCCTTCTCTGCTATACATACCAATATTATTACACGCTTTATTAATACTATAACTATCATCATCAGCAGCTACTAGTACACAGCTGCTTAACATCGGTTTTGGACCACCTGCGTTGATATAATAAGGTGTAGCTCTTGATATTAAATGATTTCTTATAACATCATAGAATTTTTTCATAAGTTCTATTCTCTGATTTTTAGCTTCAGTATAAAATGCCTGTACCGCAATACGCATCATAGCATGCTGAGGCAATTCTAATTTTTTAGTCTTGGTATAATTTTTACAATATTTATTAAAAAATGTGCTAATGCCTAAAAAACTGTTAAATACAAAATCATAAGAAGAATCTATATAGCTTCCCAGTTCTTCGATATCTTCGTCACTTAAACTTTCAAAAGCAGCTCCATATACACCATATTGTAAACCTTTTTTAACAACTTCTTTGTAATCAGGGTACTCGTTTCTTTTAATTCCCCATGTTTCTTTATAAATTTTCTGTATAAACAGATTTCTTGCAATTAAATCGTATTCAGGATACATACGATCAGCTAGATTTGCAGCTACATCGATTGTTTCGTCAAACAATTTTTCAATTTTTATTTTATCAAAGATTCTTAAATTCATATTGTCTTTAATTTCTTTTATCATAAATTCAACCATGTTTTCAGATATTCCGGTTCTGTGGGTTGCGGCCCATTTTAATACTTTATTCAATTTGTCCCAAGAAAATGGTTCTATTCTTCCGTCGCGTTTAATTACGTTATGTTGTTTACCTTCAACTAGCGTTACACCCATATCATTCCTTTTTTATTTTTTTATTAAAATGTTGACGATTTTTTTGTTATCTTATAATGAGCTTACAAAAAATGCATAAATGCAGATCTAAAAAAAAGCAAAAAACCGCTGGGCGCGAAGCTATGCAACAGCTTCCCGACCAACGGTTGCAAATGAAAATACACAAATAGTGGATTGCTCATATTTTGTGCAAGTTACGAGCCATTTATCTTGTTAATCAGATTGCCGATGCGGCAGCCTGGTACAAAAAGCAAGGCAACGCGAGCCTATAAAAACTAACCCCAGGATTTAATACCTGTTTACTGGTTATCTAGCTGCTAGTTATGTTTTTTTATAGTTAATGAGTTATTTTTTCGAATTTAAAAAATACAATTTAAACTTTTCGTTCCAAAAAACCTTTATGTCGCTTATCAGGCGATGATCCTTGTATTATATAGTAAAATATATTTAAATGCCCGTGATCTAGCTCACGGCGCCGAAGCTACGTATTTTAGCTTTTTTTCGCCGCATCAGCAATAAAATTAGAAATCAATTTCGATTTCGGTTTTCGCGTTTACGATTGATAGAGCGATATCTACATCTTTTTCAAATTGTTCAATTTCTTCATTTAGTTTTTCAGCTATCTCTTTGATGTTTAAAGGATCGATAATTTGCGCCTCTTTATTCATCAAAAGCACTTTCATTAATTCATCTATTTCTTTAGCATTTTGATTCTTGCTATCTGTAGATAAACGCGATTCTAGCAACCTGTCAACTTCATCTTTTGCTCTTTCATTGATGTCTAATACTTGATCTCTTACATTTTCATATTCATGCATTAAAAGATTAACAACTGTTTTCTCTTTTTCTAAAAAACGTTTTCTTTCTATAGCTTCAACTATAGTATATTCGTTTCCTGCGACTGTGATTTTAGTAATTGCATTAGTTTCAGCAATCTTTGCTTTTAGTTGTTTTCTGTTGGCTATTAAATCCATTAAACTTTGAAGAAGAGCTTGACCTTCACGTTTAATTTCATCTTCAGTTTTATGAGACATAGAACCTACTTGGCTCTTTCCTATTTTATAGTCTACAAGGGACGCATTTGAACGCAATTCGTTAATTTTTTTATCAATTTTTTTATCCAATAATTTTAACTCAGCAAGAGCCTCAGTTAGTGTTATTTTTCTCATTCTTATGCTCCTTCTTCTACATTAATTTGATGATCATCGAGTACAGCGCATACTAGCAAATAGTCATCTTGTTCCCAAATCTCAAGATGATAATTATCTTCATCTAAAATTTTAATGCTAAAAGGACTTTCGGGTGCCCCGTCATACACAGTCAATTCGGCTAGATGATAATTTATCATTACATCATCTTTATGCATTTTGAACAACATATAACCACGTTTATCACGAAGTTCTATTGATCCTGCCACAAATGTGTATGGTGCTAATTTTTTATCAGCAACTACAATCGAATTTGGATAAATCTTCCTATCTTCTTCTTTAAAACAAACAATACCTTCATATCCGGTTATGTTTGTTTCATCGTTAAATAATTCTTCTGAATCATTTTCAACTAATTCGAATTGAGTTTTATTTGAAGGTTTTAAAATTCTATATTTTTTACACACTTTAATACGCAGCTTAGCCGACTCTTTATCTTCCATTATATCATATTGGATAATATGTTGATCATTTACACTAATTACAACATCTTGATAACCATCGTATCCATATACAAGTGCAAATTCATCTGTTCCTAAATATATATTATCATATCCAAAATTTCTTTCAAGTCTCTGCAAATTGATATCAGCAAACACAACGCAACCGTGCACAGAGTCATCTTCAACTGACACGATTCCTTCAAACTTTTTATCGATCAAAATGTCGATATCATGATCTTCCATAAACGATTTTATTGCATCATAATCTCCATTAAAATATCTATCATCAATATAAGCAACTTTAACATCTCCTAGATCTCTAATTCTTGGCGCTTTATCAACTCGGTTGTTATCAGCCTCTCTTTTCACAGCAACTGGATCTTCGTCTTCGATTCCTTCAATTTTGATTTTTAATATTTTACCGTTAACTAATACTTCGATCTCATCTCCATCTTCAACCTCTATCGTGTTTTTTGATAATTCGTACAACATATTTAAAAAATCACTCTGATTAACTTCTGCCATTTATACTCCTTTTTCAATTTTTTTTATCCAAAAAAAACTTTTAACTAGGTGGCTAGCCACCTAGTTAAATTATGTCATATATCATCTTAATAATTTCTATTTTTAAATCTTCTATGTTTTTATCTCCATTATCGTTTTCTAACAATTCTTTATACTGCATTATTTTATCTCTTAAAAGAATTGCAGTGCCCCATGTTTCCAACTCTTGTAATTCATGTTCCGCGTGCGTATTATCTAGCGTGTCTGAAGTGGTTGATTTGCCTTTATATTTTATTTCCATCGCAGCACAATATAGCTCTAATTTTAATTCTATTATATCTATAAGTCTACCGTTATCGATTGTTTCTAATTGCGGTATTAGATGCGCGTGTTTTACACAATTTTTTATATGATCAACCATGTTTTATATCCTTTTTATTTTAATTATATATTATATTTTAATGTTAAGCAAGGGTGAAAAATTCAGTTAATTGTGACCGTACCTTCCAGTACTTCACCATGTTTATTATGTAACACTTTATATTTTATTTGTCGTTTGCTCCTGTACCCGCTTGCATAATGCCACGCGTCTTTAGCTACCAGTGTACCGAAACTTTCAACAACGCATGTTCGAAATTCTTTCTTTTGCATGTGATGTACATGTCCAATATACCAATATCTATGCTCGGTATTACTCCAATACTGCACAGCGTCGTGCGCCATTATTTCAGGTAAATCTGTTAATTTGACTGTGTCACCATGTGTAACGCCAATAAGATTTTTACCCCATTTATAATACCAGAAAGCAGTAGGTGCATCCTCAACATGTATCCTAGGATCATTATTAAACCATGCTTTTAAATATGCGTTTAGAAATATGGTTGAATGTTGATCATGGTTGCCTATTGCATTTCTTACAATTATTTTCTTATGTTTAGAAAGCAACATATAAATTAACTCAACCATAATCTTCAATCCAGTTTCAAGTACTTTAGGCCACCTGGTATCAAAATCAAGCCTATTGCCGCTGCGCGCTGTTTGACCGTCATAATTATCAATATGGAAAAAATCTCCAAGATTAATTAAAAGTGCAGTTTCTGTGTTCGGCGCGCTGTTTATCAGTTTTTTATAAGCACTTTTGATAGTATTATACGCAATATTGAGGTCGTAATCTTCTCCGGTTTCTGCAGCCCATGAAAACATCCCAATATGTAAATCACCTATTGGATAAACGGTTAATTCATTATCGATTGTATCAACAGGCTCAGATACGTTGATATCTAGATGCAAAGTGTTTTTTTTAATTTTATCTATCAAATTGTTTATCGCTTCTTCAAAAGCTTCTTGTAATGCAACCTCGTCGGCTTTAGTTTTGATCCATTTTAATTTAACATTGCCTTCGCTGTCATATAGTATGCTTTCACCTTTAATCAGATATTTCGAAGCATTTATAAACTTTTTATCCACGTTTTCAGATTGTTTTACGGTTTCAGGTGTTGAGGGTCTTGTTTGCCACCTTACCCATACTCGTTTAATGATTTCTGATATACGCCTGGGATCCATTTCGAGGATTTGCGCAACTTCTTTATTTGAATCACATGATAATCTTGTTTCAATAACAATACGTTCTTTATCGGTTTTGCAATATTTTAACATTTCTTGATTTACCGGATAACTAGATATTTTACCTCTTGCCATACAGTTCCTTTTTAATATTTTTTTTTAAAAATTTATTTATTAGTTGGAGCTAACATATTTGATGCATCGTTGAATAATATCTTTTTTGGTGAGCGGATAAGCGCAACCAAAATCATAGCAAAAATATATTAAGGAGAGCGTGTGGAATTAAAATATGATAAAAAATTTTTCTTATCTTTAGTAGATGTACATGAAAATGAAATTATAGCTAAAAAACCTCTTTACATAATAATTAATAAAGAAGAGCATAAAGAACTGATCGACACAGGAGACAGTTATCAGCTAATTGGTACATTTCAAATTTGCGACAAAGCTACAGAAAAATGTACTGTTACGCCTTTTATTTTTAATGTGCAGATCCCAAAAACCGGAAAAATTACATCAGATAAAAATATAATTGAAATCGAATTTGACGAAAACGATGTAATCATCAAAGCAGAATATAAAGTGCTAGAAAGCGATTTGCAAGCTATTAGATCAATTTTAGAAAACAGAATTAAATATTTTAAATATGACATTAGCCAACAGTTAACTGTACTCGAGCAATTATTCGCGGGTATAATAGGCACTGTACCGCTGGTTTATTTTGAAATAATCTTATCTGAATTATACCGATGCCCTGATGATGAGAGCAAACCTGTTAGACTGTGTGGTGGTGATTACAAAAAAGCACAACCTGTAGATATTAAACAAGCTATACATGTCAACGGTACCTTAGAACGCGCAATAGGTTACGGATATACAAAAGAAGCTTTAGCAACAAACATTGCATCCGATTATGAAAAGAAAAAAGACAGTTTGCTAGATGCCGTTAAAGGGTGAAAAAATATTGCAATCAGAGGATCTCTATTATCCCCCGATTTTGCAATTCTTGAAGCGCGGCATATGCCGCGCATCCGTATATTTCATCGTTTGCGTACAACATCAGAAGAGGGCAATCGTGGATTCCACCCTCTTCTGCCACATAAATTTTTTCGCCGTCTGCCATGTCGCAGACGACGGTACTAATGTTTAAATTAGCAGAGTTGTCGCATATCAGCTCTGCCAATTCAGCAGACAATAAATCATTTTCATTAAAACTACGTTTCAATAATAAAAATTTTCTTTCCATTTTTTCTCCTTTTATTTTTTTCTATTTAATATCTGTTCTGTTGCATTTTTATTTAAAAAAATAAAATAGATATAAAGGATTTTTTATGCGTGAATATGTTATACAGGAAGCTAAACGTTTAGTTTCTGAAAAAAAATATTATATTAAAGAAATTTCATCATACGAAGAACCGGATTTAAAAACCATTAAAAAAATTCTCAAAATATATGAAGAAAAGCTTGATTCAAAAACATTAGATCATATTAAAGAGTATTTTAAAAACGGAGATTTGTATGCAATTGCGTATGATCGAAAAACAAATGAACCTGTAGCTTTTTGCCGTTATTTTGAATTTAATAAAATTAAAAATCCTTCCAAAAAGAAAAGAATGCATTTATATAATGAAATTCTTAAAATAAAAAATTTTATCTTTATAGCGGATCTTGCAAGTATCGCGCCTGGAGCCGGTAAAACTGTAATCCAGCACGTGAACAAAAAGGCAAAATTAAAAAAATTACCGATAGTATTGATACCTTGGAGTAAGCAGCGTGAAAAACTAATTAACTATTATTCTACGCTAGGTTTTAAAGAAATCAGATTCAATATCAAAGGTTTTCCAAGAATATTGATGGTTAAACAAGAAAAATGATCACATATGAACGCATTGAACTTGAATTCGATTAATGCCAAAATCATTAGACGCAAGTATTCAGAAATCAAATAAAGGAATTGAATGAGAATCGAAGAAATAGTTTACAAAGATTATTTAATATTTACAAAACAGAGTGAACTACCTGAATATGTAATAAAAATCATGAATGAAGATTTACAATTGCTTTCCAGTCACGATGCAACAGATAAAGTGAAAGTAAGAAATAAACAATTGCCGCTGGGCGTAGCTCTCGTATATAATATAGTAGCAGAGGCTGGATTTAGCTATGATGAATTAAAAAAATTCTTACCGTTAACTAAGAAAAATCTGGCAAAATTATTGTCCGCGCTCTATAAAAAAAATAATGATGGGATTAAAAATATATGGATTCAATGGATGCTCCAATTTATTGGATTCCAATATGGTACTAAATACGCGGTTAGTTACCAAGCTTCTGATTTTGTAGTGCCGGATGATGTAATACTTGAAAAAAATAAACTTGTGAATAAACTGAATAGCGGTGAAATAGACGCGGTTGAATTTGATGAAAAAATTAAAGAACTTGCAAAAGAATTGATTAAAAGATACGAAAGAGAAGGGCGTAGCATCAGTGATCTGATACACAGCGGTGGCGCCAAAAATGAAATTTCAAATATACAGAGAATGTTGTTAGCTCGCGGATTAAGTATCAACAGCAAAGGTGAAATTAATAAGGTAGTTACCACGTCTCTCGCTGAAGGTCATAAACCTGATGAATATGTGGCTGGCGCTAGTGAAGCTATAACTTCGCAATATCATAAATCCAGAAGTACCGCGAAACCCGGATATCTAGTACGCTCGTTGAATGAATTATTGTCTCAAATACATATTTCGGAAAAAGAAGATTGCGGGTCTAAAAAATGCTTAGAACTTGTAATTACAAACGAATTGATTGCTGAAAGTATATTGAACAGGTATGATTGTAATGGAAAACTGATAACTAGTCCACCGCGCATTGGAACAAAAATAAAAATTAGATCACCATTATACTGTAAAGCAGAAGATGGTATTTGTCGAAAATGTCTCGGAGAAATATTTTTTAAAAAAGGATATAAGCCAGGTGATCCACTGTTGATAGTTTCAACTTCAATAGCTGACGCGTTAACTGCTTCTGCTCTTAAATCCGCCCATACTGGTACAAAACTAAATTTACAAAAAGTTGATTTTCGAAAAGAAATCTGAGAACCGTGCACGGTTCTCAGATTTTTTGCTTTTTTTTTAATTTTTAATTGTTTTATTGATTTGATGAAGTTGAATTGCAATAAAATTGTTATAACAGCATCATACTGGTCTGATCCCTAGAAAAAAGTTTTCTAGCAACTTGGTACGAGCAACTGTAACATAGTCATAGTAAGGTTACTATTTTCTATTAAATAGATAAAAGTTCATAGCGCGTCGATCAAACCGGTCTGATCCCTAGAAAAAAGTTTTCTAGCAACTTGGTCCGGCCAACTGTAACACGAGCATAGTAAGGTTACTGTTTACTAGTAAATAGATAAAAGTTCATAGCGCGCCGTTCAAACCAGTCTGATTCCTAGAAAAAAGTTTTCTAGCAACTTGGTACGAGCAACTGTAACATAGTCATAGTAAGGTTACTATTTTCTATTAAATAGATAAAAGTTCATAGCGCGCCGTTCAAACCAGTCTGATTCCTAGAAAAAAGTTTTCTAGCAACTTGGTCCGGCCAACTGTAACACGAGCATAGTAAGGTTACTGTTTACTAGTAAATAGATAAAAGTTCATAGCGCGCCGTTCAAACCAGTCTGATTCCTAGAAAA
>JAMOPB010000226.1 GCA_027064945.1 Candidatus Cloacimonadota bacterium | reverse complement strand
GATTCTATCTTCTCTTTTTCTATCTCAAAACCAAGTGTATTTTTCGATATGTTGAACTTCTCTATCTTAGAGCCATCTTCATTCAAAATGGCATCAAAGATAAAAGCACCACTTTTTAGCATATCTTTATTTTATCATCTTAAAAACGGTAATGTCAATTGCGGGATTTAGAAGTAGAAGTTTTTATCTTTATACACTACCCATCCAGCTGCTAAGAATAACTAAAATCATCTTGTTTGAAAGATAAATAAGCAATACAAAAAAGTTGACATTGATGAATTTGGGCGTTAGTTTTAGAAAGGTGATGAAAAGATGAAAAGCTGCATCAAGTGCATAAGATTGAAAATATTTGTGATGGTTAGGAAATCGTGATAGCAGAACAAGAAAAAACAAGATGAAACCATATTTTAGCGATACAGGCATCAGGCTTTATCTTGGTGATGTAATAGAAGTTTTAAACAAATTACCAGAAGAAAGCGTTGACTTAATCTTTGCTGACCCGCCATACAACCTTTCAAATGATGGATTTACCTGTCATGCTGGCAGAAGGGTAAGTGTAAATAAGGGCGAATGGGACAGAAGCAAAGGAATAGAAGAAGACTTCCAGTTTCATTATAGATGGATTGAAGCATGCAAAAGGGTCTTAAAACCTAATGGAACTTTATGGATCTCTGGAACTTACCATTCAATATACGCCTGCGGTTTTGCCCTTCAAAAGCAGGGGTGGCATTTAATCAATGATATATGTTGGTTTAAACCAAATGCTTCACCCAATCTATCTTGTAGAATGTTCACAGCCAGCCATGAGACATTGTTATGGGCAAAGAAAAATAAAAAAGCCAAACATACTTTTAATTACGATTTAATGAAAAATGGTAAATGGGATGATGATTTTCTTAAAAAGCCCAACAAGCAAATGAGAAGTGTCTGGGCTATCAGCACTCCTAAAAACAGGGAAAAAAGATATGGCAAACACCCTACACAAAAACCTGAAGCGTTATTAAAAAGAGTTATTTTAGCTTCAAGCAATGAAGGAGATATTGTTCTTGATCCGTTTTGCGGCAGTGGAACTACTGGAGTTGTTGCGATACGCTATAAAAGAAAGTTTATAGGAATAGATTCAGAAAAAAAATATTTAGACGAACTGGCAATTCCAAGATTAAAAGACGAAATAAACCAAAAGGTTTTATTCAATGTTTCATCTATATAAGTATATAATGCTATAGATATGAAAAAAATATGTAAAATTGCAGAACTATCCGAAGATGAGTTCTTTGATTATTTTATAAAAACATTAAAAACTAAAATTACAAGATGGGATTATTTTGTAAACTGGGAAAAAGTAATTAAAAATGTAGAACCCATAGAAAGAGAGCTAAATCTTTTAAATTATTTAATTGGAAAAGAAGATTTTATTAAAGAAGCATCTGCTCTTATTTTGGATTATCCACAAACAATAAAGGCAATCCCTAAGCTTTTAGCAATTAGAGAAAATTCTGTAGAAGTGTTGGTTGATGTAAACAAATTCATATATGAATACTTTGATTTCTCTACCAACAAGCCAACTAAAGATGAAGCTATTAATTTTGCAAAGTTTTTGCTAAATTCAGGAATAGGAGAACTTCTAAAAGATCGAAAAATCAAAAATTTGGTAGATTATGTAATAGGAATTGAAGTAGGCTTAGACAGTAATGCAAGAAAAAATAGAATAGGCAGTTTAATGGAATCAATTGTTGAAGTTTTTGTAGCTGATGCTTGTGCGGCTAATAATGCAGACTATATAAACCAAGCAACCGCATCTAAAATAAAAAACAAATGGGGAATAACAATCCAAATAGATAAATCGTCAAGACAGATTGACTTTGCCATTAATAAAAGCAATAAACTTTATTTTATTGAAACAAATTTTTATGGCGGAGGTGGCTCAAAATTAAAATCCACTGCCGGTGAGTACATTACAATGAATAAGTACTGGAATAAACAGGGAATAGAATTTATATGGATTACAGACGGACAAGGATGGAAAAATACACAGCTTCCTTTAAGAGAGTATTTCGATCAGGCCGATTATTTGTTGAACTTACATATGCTACAAAAGGGATACTTAAATAAAATATTGGAAAAATTCTAACAGATTGTCCAGCTGATACAATAATCTCATCTTTTTAAATGGATTTTAAATGCCTTTATCTCTAAGTTTACTAAGATTGAAAAATTTAATTTAGGATAAATTGCGATATGGCAAGAACGGGTATTGCAAACTTACCGCTTCATACAGGAAAAGCACCGCGATGGCTGTTTGAGAAAATGGTTGAGTTATCAGAACAGATTATACATCTAATCTGCCTTGATTTAG
>JAMOPB010000225.1 GCA_027064945.1 Candidatus Cloacimonadota bacterium | reverse complement strand
TCTTTTACAACATGGATCTATCTTACTAAACAACGATCAAAGTCAAATTGCATTTTTGTTACCAAACCTATCCGAAAAAAAGCAGTTACAACTTTCTAACTTCTTGAAAAGAAAAACAATTACGGTAAATTCCGTCCTACAAAACCCGGTCAACTATGCACAAGCCCAAGAATGCCTTGAACGAGGCTTTAAAAAATCTTGGAATGAAGACTTTTTTTCCAATCATAATGAATTATCACACTATGAAATAGAGGTTTCATCACGATTACTTCATACTAAATACTTGACAGATGAGTGGAATAAAAGGAAATGATAAGTCTAAAGGTAAAAATAGTCTAAAAAGTATTGACACGATACTTTATAAAGGCATTTTTTGTTAAAAAAAAAACTATCCTAAGGGGGATAATTTTAATGCAAAAAAAAATAATTGCTTTGTTAGTATTAGCTTTATTGGCTAATGTGGCACTGTTTGCTGGTACTACTGGTAAGATTGCTGGAAAGGTCAAAGACCAAAATGGTGATCCTGTACCTTTTGCAAACGTATTAATCGAAGGGCTCCAACAAGGTGCCCAGACAAAAGAAAACGGAACATATATCATAATCAATGTTCAACCAGGAACATATAATTTGATTTGTTCTCAAATGGGTTATCAAGCCAGTAAGACTACTGGTGTTAAAGTTAACCTTGATGAAACCACTGTGGTTAATATTTCTTTGAATAAAACTACTATTGAAGTAGAAGGTTTCGTTGTAACCGAGCGTAAAACAGAATTAGTTAGTAAAACCAATACATCTTCTAGCAGCACAATTTCTGCTGATGATATCGAAGATATTGCTGTTTCTGATATTGACGGTTTAATTGCAACCTCTGCTGGTGCTGTTCAAAAAAACGGTGAACTTCACGTTCGTGGTGGTCGTTCAAACGAAGTAGTTTACTCTGTTGATGGTATGAGTGTATCTGACCCTGTTGACGGTGGAAAAGCAATGGAAATCGATACTGACGCTATTGCAGATATGAAAGTGATGACTGGTGGTTTTACTGCTGAATATGGAAACGCACAATCCGGTATCGTTAATATCGTTACAAAAAGTGGTTCTGCAGAATATTCAGGTAAGATTGAATTTGCATCTGATCACTTAGTTGATTACGATAATCCTGACGATGCTTTCTTACCAATCTATCATTCGAACCAAGATCAAATTAAATTTGCAATTGGTGGTCCTGTTCTTACTCCATTAGTTTCTTCTCTGCGAGATAAATTCACTTTCTATTTTAATGCAGCATTAATGACACATGATTCTCGTTATCATGATCTTTATGTTACTGATCCTGTTAGTGAATTAAAATATCTTACCGATGATAAATTCTCTAAATATGATCCTTATGAAGATAGAGAATCTTTCCTTGGATTTGATTTAGATTCAAGAAACTATAACATGTATAATTATAACTTTAAAACAAAATACAATATCAAACCGGGTCAAACTGTTACATTTGCTGTACGTGGGGATTATTCCGATTATACCCCATATTCTCATTTTTGGCGTTATGCGTTAGAAAATTATGCAACCGGTGAGTCTAAACAGTCTCAATACATTGTGACTTATGACCACACTTTCAATCCTCAAACTACTCTTAAAGTAAAAGCAAGTCGCTACCACAAAGAGGTTGTTGAAGGACCTGTTGGAATTGATGTTGAAGATTATTTCGTGAAACGTCCTGAAAACTTCATCTTAGAAGATCCTAATGATATTTATTTGAATACAGGTATAGATTATCTTTTAAGCCCGGCAAATGACTTCTTATACGGTGAAGATGCTATTTATGATTGGCAAATTATGGCCGATAATAACACAGAGCCTGTTCCAGCTTATGTTCGTCCCGGTTCTGTTTATGGTAGCAACGTTAATGATGAAAATACTATTTTCACAACAAAAGCAGATTTGGAATATCAATACAATTTGATTCATGGATTTAAAACCGGTATTGAAGTTATTAAGCACTCAATCAAGAAAGATCAGCTTAGCAATCCTTGGATTATTGATGTCAATAGATACTCAACTTATCTACAATCTTGCATACCTGCAGATTCTATGTTTGTTGAATTAGATTCTACTTATGTTCCACTTTATAACCTTGATGATCTTTATGATGCTACTATTGCAGCTTCAGGTTCAACAGACGGTTATGAAGCTGACCCATGGCAGTTTGCTTATTATTTCCAAGATAAAATGGAATTTGAAGGTATGAACGTTAATGCAGGTGTTCGTTTTGACTTCTGGTATCTTGGTGAAAAATACAAAACTATAAAAAACAATAAAGAAGAATGGCAAGATTTTGATGAAGATGAAAGATTCCAAATGATGGTTTCACCTAGATTGGGTATTTCTCATCCAATCTCTGAAAAAAGTGTCTTGCATTTTGCGTATAACTACCAAAATCAGTTACCACAAATGCAGTATGTATTTACAACTTCATCACCTGAAGATGCTATCTTAAATAGTGGAAATGTTATTGTGGGAACTCCTGATTTGGAACCACAAATCACAGTTACTTATGAAGTTGGTTTGAACAAGCAACTTTCTGAAAACTATGTAATGGATATTACAACATATTACAAAAATATTTATAATTATGTAAGTTTAGAAAAAGTATATGCTCCGGATGATGAAACAATTAGCTGGTATGAATATACTTCTGAAGATTATGGTTCAGCACGTGGTATTGATATTAATCTTTCTAGAATGCTCTCAAACTTTATTTCAGGATCAACATCATATTCATTAGCTTGGGCTTCAGGAAATAACTCAGGTGTAACCACAAACGAAAGTTTACGTGAATTCCCTCTTCCTTGGGATATGCGCCATAGTTATAATTTGAATCTTACTTTTAAAATTCAAAAAGATGAAGAATTCTTCGTACCATTTACAGACTATTTAGTTCCTACAGTTTTAACAGATGATTTCTCTGCGAATTTCTCTTATGCAATTCAAAGCGGAACACCTTATACACCATTGAATGCTGACGGAACTGCTATGGATACAAATAGTGAATTAATGCCATCAACTTCAAATGCTACTTTGAAACTTACAAAAAAATTCTATCTTAATGATAAAGCTTCTTTCCGTGTTTATTGCACTATAGATAATCTTTTCAACAAAGAAAATGTTAATTATGTATATGGAAAAACAGGATCACCTAAAGACGACGGTACTTATGCATTTAATGAAGAAACAGGTACATATTATAATGTAAGTTCAGGTGAATATGAAGCTGCTGAAATCGTTGAAATTTACAAAAGTGCAATCGCAAATCCAGCAAATGTAACCCAAGGCAGAACATTAAAACTTGGCGTTTCATTTAATTTCTAAAAAAAAATAAAAAATGTATAATTTAGGAGGAAAAATGAGGAAAAAATTTTTAGCAATAATAATGATAATGGCAATGTTAAGCGGTTTTGCTACATTGGCTTTAGCACAGGATGCAGTAGAAGGGACTGCCGTAGAGCAAACAACAGTATCAGATGTTACTACTGACAATGCCGCTAGCACTACTACAAATGATGTAGTTGAATTTGATGAATCACCAAGCATGAGTGGTTTTGAAATGTTTGCTCGTAAAATCTTAGGTAGTGGATTCGTTGATTTATTCATTAATGGTGGTTTCACAATGTGGCCAATCTTAGTTCTTTTAATCTGGGCTATTGCTACTATTATCTGGAAATTAGTTTCTTTATCATACGCTAAAATTAATGTAAATGAGTTCTTAGATAAGATTATTCCTCTTATCAAAGAACATAAATATGCCGAAGCTATCAAAATAAGCGAGACAACTAAAGGCCCGGTTGCTGCAGTAGTTCACGCAGGATTATTAAAAGCAGACATGGGTATTGAAGCTGTAGAAAAAGCTATTGAAAATGCAGGTATCCTTGAAATGGCTTTCTTGGAAAAAGGTTTTATTCCAATTAGTACAACTATTAACCTTGCTCCTATGTTAGGTTTCTTCGGTACAATGGTTGGTATGATCGCAGCTTTCGATGCTATCGCTAAAGCTGGTGAAGTGGATCCTACAATTGTTGCTTCCGGTATGAAAATCGCTTTAATCACAACTGCTGCTGGTTTGGCTGTAGCTATTCCAACACAGTTCTTTAATAATATGTTCCTCTCAATGGTAGATGGACTAGTAATGGATATCCAAAAAGGCTCTGAAAAAGTTATCGAAACCCTTGTTGAAAACAAATAGGGGGTAATATGAAATTTAGCAGAAAACGAAAAGAATTGAATGGCATCCCCACTTCTTCAATGTCTGATGTTGCTTTTCTGCTGTTGGTGTTCTTTTTATCTACTACAAAGTTCGATATCAAAAAAGGACTTGGTATAGTTTTACCTCCAGCTAGTTCACAAGGTGATAAAAAAGTAAAACTTAAAGATGAAAATATCACAAAAGTGTTGATCAACAAAGAAGGAGAAGTGCTTTTAAAAACTAAAGATTCTGAAGAGCTTATTGCTATGAATAAATTAAAAGCTAGAATCAAATCTATAGTAAGAAATAATCCTGATATGGTGATCTCTCTTAAAACAGATAGACAAAGTCAATATAAATACATGGTACAAGCTCTTGACCAACTTCAGGCTGCTGGAGCGGAAAAGATCTCTTTATCCACAAATTAGGAAGGAACTATGGCAAAAATTGTAAAAAAGAACAGGCCGGAAACTACAATACCGACAGCATCAACGTCTGACGTAGCTTTCCTCTTGCTACTTTTCTTCATGGTTTCTACTGTGTTTGTAAAAGAAAGAGGTTTAAAAGTTACTCTGCCACGTGCCGAAAGTATTGAGAAGATTCCACGTAAACAATCTGCAACCATCTATGTGAACTCTGCAGGAGTAATATCAATTGATGACTTCCCTGTTGAGATTCCTCAAATTGCAGGTTTAATGAATAGTAAATTAGCACAGAATTTTAATTTGATAACTTGCTTTAGAACAGATAAAAATACTCGTTATGGTATTATGTCTGATATTCTAAATCAATTGCGTGAAGCTGAATGTTTACGCGTATCATTTGAAGCTAAACTGAAAAGGTAGGTAAATTATGAGTGAAAGAATTTACACAGATTGGAAAGACGTAGCTAGCAGCTATTACGAAAAATGTGCTAGCTTAGCTATCCTTATCTTATTATTTGCCTTTTTAGTTTCACCAAAGCTTGAAGTAAAAAGTTATCAAGCTGAAGTAAAAATTACAGAGGCAATTGAAATTCCACCTGAGATCAGAGAAAAGATCAAGCCACCTGAAACAACTGTAAAACCACAGGTTGAGATCGTTGTTGATGATGATTTATCCGGTGATGAAGATGAAGATATCGAAATTATCGAAACAATTGAAACTACTACATTGGATATGGAGGAAGTTGTAGAGACTAATCAGATTGGTACTACTTCAAAATTCGTAATTTACGAAGAAGCTCCCGTTCCAATTAAACAAGTTGCTCCTGTATATCCTGCATTTGCTAAAAGTGCCGGTATAGAAGGTCAAGTATATCTCGAAGTTGAGGTTTTAGTTGACGGTTCTGTTGGTGCAGTTGAAGTAAGAAAATCATTAATGGCTGGACCCGGTGGTTTAGATGAAGCTGCTGTTAAAGCAGTGAAACAATGGAAATATCAGCCTGCACAAAGTAATGGTAAACCCGTTGCTGTGTGGATTACTTTCCCGGTTGATTTCTATTTAAAATAATAACTATGGAGGCAGAATATATGAAATTTTCCAAATTAAGGATAACCCTTATCCTTACACTATTTTTAGTGATGTCATCCTTCTTATCGGCTAGATCGGTAACAGGTGGCAATGCTGAAAAGAAATTCGATTTAATAAAATACCATAATGTGGGAAACATTTGGCTCCGTGTTAGTAACTACGGTTTCTTCGGGTCAGGTGATGATATTACTCCACAATGGCCATCATTAGAGTACCCTGGCGGTAGTGGTATTGATTACCTTTATCAAGGTGCTTTATGGTTTGGAGCCAAAAAGGTAAGAAGAAACTCTTTCGGTGAAAAATTATATTGGGTTGAAGACCCAGAAGATGAAAATGATGTAGTTACTGAAAATGATCCGGATTGGAATCCGACTCTTTCAGTAGTTATGGACACATTGGTAACAGTAGGTTTCGATGGCGATGCCGATTTATATGAATTCTTACCGGCATATAACCCACTTGAAACTTCTGCATTAGGTACACAATATTCTTTATATAATGTAACTGATACTATCATGACAGCTTCCATTCGTTCTCAAAGACGTGGAGTTGATGATGATGGCGATGGACTTATTGACGAAGACCCTGTTGGATATGCTTTCCCATTTCGTGCAAGCGAAGATCTTCCATCTCAATTTTATGACCTTGGTGGAATGTATTTAGCGGATGCAGAGGCACAAAATATTTCTTCTATTTTATCGCATGCTGAAATATGGTTCCCATTGGGATTTGTAGATTTAGCTAGTAATGAGAATCCAAACTTTAACTTTACAATGCGTACTGACGACGATAATGATGGTTTGCTTGATGAAGACGGTTATCCAATTTCTGAACAAGATTATATTTCTTACTACTATGATTATAGTCCATTTGGTACTGTTGGTGAAAGACACTGGGGTAGTTCCAGCAATAGTAATGATCACTATCCATTAAATGTTCGTGTTCGCCAATTAAGTTATCAGTGGAGTTATGAATATATTAAAAATCTTGTTTATGTAGAATTTGATATTACAAACATGAACACAGTTGATAAGTTATATGATTGTGCAATGGGCATCTATATGGATTCTGACGTTGGTCCTCAACCTTGGGGTGGCCAAGAAAAAGCAGGTGACGACGTTAGTAGTTTCGTTGCCGGTGACGGATATAACTTTGCATATACTTATGACGCAGATTTTGATGGTGGACTTTCTACCGGTTATGTTGGATCAAGAGTTTGTACTCCAGACCCTGAACAACTTGAATTTGCTTGTTGGACTTGGGCTGTAGGTCAAGGTCCTGACGATTCAAATCCTAGAGATTTAGATCCTGCATCCGGTTATGCTAATGAAAAGTATTGGTTACTTACTCATAGCACAAATCCATTCAAAAGTGATTATGTTTCATTAAAAGATTTTCCTGAAACACAGGAAGAAAATCCCGTAGATACACGTTATCTTTTCGGTTTCTATGGTGCTCAAGCTCATACTGGTGACCAAGATGAAGAAGGTGAGCCAGGTTTTGGTATTGATGATTACCTTGAAACTGATGCTGATGGAAATTATTTTAAGCGTTGGGATTTAGCTCCGGGCGCAACTATGAAAATTGTTGTTGCAATTTTCCCTGGAAACACAATCAACGAATTAAAACAACAATCTGTTTGGGCAAAAACTATTTATGGCCAGGCACAAACTCTTTCAACTGTGGTTGTTCCTGATACATTCCCACATTATGAAGCTCCCGAGCCTCCAAAAATTCCTAGTGTATATGCTGAATTAGTGGATCGTGAAGGTGAAAATAAAGTTAATAGAATACACCTTTTCTGGGATAATAAATCAGAGATGGAAAATCTTGATACTAAAACTGTAAATGATGAAGATATGGGATGGCAACATCTCTATCCTGAATTAGATAGTTATATTAGTAACTATGATGCAGATACTTTCCCTGCTCAATTTGCTCCTCCATCATCAGAAAATGATTATAATCTAAATGCTACAATTAATCCTTGGACAGCATATAGATTACGTCATGACTTCCAAGGTTATGCTCTTTGGGGCAGATCAGGAAGTGGTTCGCAAGAGGATTGGATTTTAATGGAAAGATGGGATAAAGTAGATACTGATCAAGATCATGATGATTATAATATTAATTCAGGTTCTTCAAGTTTCTTGGATTTTGGTGGTGATCTTGGTATTGATGCAGGTCTTCCTAATCCGCATGAAGCAACTGAAGAAGATTTAGCATATTATACTTTTGATGAAAATTATGAATTAGTTAATTTCCAACTTGGAGATATAGTTTATGGTAATCACATTTATGATGCAGAAAAAACATATTATCCCGGTTTAGAAACTGAATTAGCTGGTTTATCTTTCAATGACCAAGCGCTTTATTTCAAAAACCCAAATATCCGTAATGACGTTTATCTTTCAATCTATGACGATAAACTTATTCCGCTTCCGGGACACGGTGGACAAAGTGCAATTAGTAATGATATTGCATTGGAAAAACTTCGTAAAGATCGTTTATCCAGAAGATATTATGATCAATGGATTAATAATCCTCCAAAAGGTATAGAATATTACTGTTCTGTAACTGCTTGGGATAGAGGTATTCCAAAAGTTAATCTTCAGTCACTTGAATCTGGTCGTGACGGAAATATGAAAGTATTCTTCCCCGGAACTCTTGCCAGAAACAACATGGATAATATTCACGTAGTTCCAAATCCATATATTGGACAAAGTAAATTTGACGGAAGAAGACAAGATGATGAAAAAGGTGACAAGAGTCGCCGTATCTGGTTTGTTAATCTTCCTGAAAAATGTGAGATAAAGATTTTCACTTTAGCCGGTGACTTGGTAGATACAATTGAACATAATGGAGCAGAAAGCGAAGATATCATTACTGTAAGTAAGGCAGCACTTCAGGGTGTGAAAGCTAGTGGAATGGCATCTTGGGATATCCTCTCCAAACATGATCAGATTATCGCACCTGGTGTTTATCTATACTCAGTAATTGATGATGACGACAATAAAAAAGTCGGCAAATTCGTGATAATCAAATAAGGGGTAAGAAATGAAAAAATATTTAAGCTTACTATTTATCCTGATGTTGGTTCCTGGTTTATTACAAGCAGATACATTTGCCAAAACTGGTACTGCCGGGCTCCAATTTCTGAAAATTGGTGTTGATGCTAGAGCTATCGGTATGGCAGAAGCATATACTGCTGTTACTGATGACATTTCATCAATCTACTGGAATCCCGCAGGATTGGCATTAAAATCTCAAAATCAAGTACTCTTTTCTCATACGGAATGGGTTGCAGATGTAAGATATGAATATCTTGCTGCTTCTAAGGTTACTTCTATGGGTACATTTGCTATTTCTGCTGCTTATTTGTGGATGGATTGGATGGATGTTTATACTGAAGATTCTTTTGAAGAGCCAACAGGTGAACAGTTTACAAATAGTGATTTAGCTATAGGTTTAACTTATGCTAATGAATATACAGACAAATTCTCATTCGGATTCACAACAAAATATTTAAGAGAAGACCTTGACGAATACTCTGTTAATGGCGTTTCTGTAGATATTGGTTCTTTATATAATACTGGCTGGCGTAATTTGACTATTGGTATGTCATTAAGAAACTTCGGTCAAGATTTGAAATATGAATTGGATAATGATAATGATGGCGATTTGGATGAAGATCCATTTGATCTTTTAGATAATGACGGCGATGGATTAATTGATGAGGATCGTGAAGAAGTTCCTTTCAAATTACCTATGAACTTCTCTCTTGGAGTTGCAATAGATCTTTACCGTACTGATCAACAATCATTAATTTCTTCTCTTCAGCTTGACAACTGTGTTGATAGAATGGAAACTTACAACCTAGGTTTTGAATATCAGGTTGGAACATTAAAATTGCGTGCCGGAAAGCAATTCTTATTAGATGCTGCCGGCATTTCTGCCGGTTTTGGAGTTAAGATTCCAACCAGCTTTGCAATTTTAGATTTAGATTATTCTTATACAGATATGGGAGATTTATCTGAAGATTTCGTTAAATCTCCACATAGAATTTCTTTAAAACTCTCTTTCTAAGAGAGTTTTAAAGGATTTTTTCTGAAAAAACGATAATATTAGGTTTTGAAAAGAAACCATTAAACAAGGAGGAAGAAAATGAAAAGATTAGTATTTTTAATACTAGCAATCGCTTTGACTGTATCTGCTTTCGCAATGAAAGATTTTATGGTACCTTCAGAGACAAAAACAGCTCTTGAAGCTAGAGGGACTTTAACCTCTAACTCTCTTGAACGTGACGTTCCTGAGTTCTCTTTTGAAATCGAGCCTACAGCTTTAGCTACTACATTCTATGATTACATGCCAGGTAGTTATTGCAGTTTGCCTCTTCAAATCCTTAGTGATGGAAGTGCTTATGCTGCTTTCCACGCTCAAGAAACAGCTGCTGTTAATAGAAGAGTTTATTACTCTTTTATTGAACAAGGTGGTAATGCAAACACATTTACTATCGGATCAACAGATCAATGGGAAGGTTATCCTGGTATCGCTGTAGATCCTGAAACTGATGACCCATTTGTAGCTTGGCACGTAAATCAAGATACTAGCAGTGCTACTTTAGAAGATGTTTTATCATATGATATGTATCACATCTCTGGTGCTGGTTACTGGAAAGTTCCATTTGTTGTTATTAGTAGTGATATTAATACTCCTTTTGACGATGATGAATTTATCTGGCCTTATGTATATATCGGACCTTCTCCAGTTGATGGAAAACGTCGTGTTTATGTTACAGCAAACAATTCTGTTGGCCACGGACCAGATGGAAATCCTTCTGAAAACGTTTTATTAGCATATGCTGATTTTGACGGAAACGACATTGCTTCTCAAAGTGAATTTGAGTGGTCTTATACAACTGTTGAAACTTTCGATAATTGGAATGCAGGAAATCCTGATACAAGACCATTTAAATCTATGTCTGTTTCTCCTGTTGATGGAAGAATTGCTTATGTTGGATACAATACATCCGATGAACTTTTTGTAATTTATAATGAAAACTATGGTGAAGGCGACTGGACTACAGTTACAGCTTCAGCTATAAATCCTGTTGAAAATCCTGAAAACACTTTCGTTGATGAAAATGGAACACCTTACTCAGATATGTTCTTTGGTCATATTAATGATGGTCACTTTAATGCAGTTTTTTCTAATGATGGAACAATCCTTAGAACTGCTGGTGCTATGGGTCTTCAGACTTCTGCTGATACCTACTATCCATACATCATTTTCCCATATGTGTTCTCATTTAATTTTGAAACACAAGAATTCTCATTTAGAGTTTTAGATGCTCAAATTAACGAAAATGCTGCTAATCCTGAATATGTTTGGCAAGAAAATGAAGTTTATCTTCCTTGGGATACTGATAATGATGGCGAAGTTGATGAGCACACAGAAGATGGAAGCGTAGCTTTCTTCTCTGGCTGGCCAATTTGGTATCATGACAATGACACTGCTTTCCATGAAAATTCATTCTATACTGCAAAAGGTGACGATGGTCAATTAGCTGTAGTTTGGTTTGATGGTTTAAACAACAAACTTGCTCAAGATGGTCAAGAAGGTTATGAAGATTGGCTCGAAGTTGTTGAGATTTGTATAGCTACATCATCTGATAATGGAGCTACATGGAATGAAACAATCAGATTAAACAATATCGATACTCCTGAGTTGGAAGGTATCAAACCTGCTTACGCTTATCCAGGAAACAAAATTGAAACTTTAGCTGACGGACATGGTAGATTACACCTTATGTTCCTTGATGACAATAGTTTCGGTTCTTTCATCCAAGGTAATGGTAACCAAGATGGTGGTACTCTTATGTACACTGCTCTTGATATTGATTTTGGTGAAGGTGATGCAGAAGATAATAATATCGTTGAAGTTGCCGGAATCAAAGCTAGTAACTATCCTAACCCATTCAATCCAACTACAAACATTAGTTACAACTTGCCTACAGCAGGTGATGTAACTGTTGAAGTTTACAACACTAAAGGTCAAGTAATCAACACATTGGTTAACGAGCATCAAACAGCTGGTGATCATAGTGTAGTTTGGAATGGTAATGATTCACGTGGAAACGGCATCACTAGTGGTGTTTACTTCTACAAAATCAAATCAGGAAGATTCACTTCTACAAAGAAAATGATTCTTCTTAAATAATTCTAAATTATTTATTTTGCCCCGAGAAGCTTTACTTTTCGGGGTTTTTTTTTATATAAATAAAAGTTTTGAATCTCTTTAAAACGTTTCTATTAATAAAGTTAGATAATGCATTTAAATTAAAAAGAAATAAAAAATGATGAACTTATAAAATATACATTTTGCGAAATCTTACTTATATAGTTGTCATCCTGATTAATTCCGATTATCGGAATTTTATCGAAGGATGAAGAAGTAACTTTTTTTTCTATCCACGAATTGCACGAATAAACACGGATAATTGATTATGGTTTATGGTTATGTGTTTCCAATTCAAAACTAAAAATCCGAATAATGTTATATTTCAATTGTAGCGCAACTTGCCAAGTTGCGAAAGTTCAACAAGCTGGCAGCTTGTTCTACATTTTCCATTATCCATTTTT
>JAMOPB010000224.1 GCA_027064945.1 Candidatus Cloacimonadota bacterium | reverse complement strand
TTTTTATAAGCTTAATGGCGATTTAGATAAGATAAAGGAGAAAATTCAAGATATCTTTTCAAATAATTTTGAAGATGAAATTTATCCTGCTATTTTTCTTACAGAACCTTCCAGAGGTTTAATGAATCTTGGGCATCTTGTCGAAAAGGCAAAGGAGAATTTTCTGAAAGCGGAATATCCCAAAAATTTTAAAGATAGATTAAAGCATGATGCGGAACCTAACGGTATCTGTCAAATATGCGGAATGAGATTAGCACATAAGGGAGATAAAGACAATCTTATTTGCGATGTTTGTAATAGTAGATTAAAAGGGAGAGTTGAAAAATGGAGTGAAAAACCGGACAAAGAAACCATCTGGCTTGATGAATTGCAGGATAAGAACGGAAGAATTGCACTTGTTACTTTGAAGTTTGAGCTTGGAAAGTGGTTGAATGGGGATTTGGTTAATAGTTTGGTGATAAATAATGATAATTATTTAGAATTGTTAGAATTAATGAATAATACTTTAACGGTTATTTCTGAATTATATAAGCGAGAAGCTTTTTTTATAGATTCATTTAAAGCTTCTAGTAATAATTTTAATGTTGATTTTTTAATTGAAATAGAAAAGTTAATATCGCCTATCTCAAATAAAACATTTAGTGGGAAAATAGGAAAATTAACTTTGAATGTAGAGATAGATTCAAAAAAGCTTAGCTTAATTGATAAGAATGGTAATACTCAAAATATAAATAATTTACTAAATAACAATGGTTTTAAACATTTTTTAAAATTATATGATTTTAAAATATTTAACATATTAAGTGCTGATGCATACAACGGTTGTAAAAAAAATAATGAGACATTTGATGATTATATAAGGCAGATATTTTTTGGTTCTATTCGTGGAAATATATGGGAGAATTTAATAAAAAGTTCCATATTAAATAATGTAATAGAATGGAATGAGGAAAAAATAATTTGGAGTAATCTGACAAATGAACAAATTGAATTTTTATCTTTTATCCTCCTTCAATTCCTCATCCGAAAAAATCCATCACCTGCAAGACTCAGGCGAATATGGGAGACAACCAGAGAGTTTTTTAAGAATTTGGAAAGCAAATTAATAGATAAATTGATAATATTACCCGAGGGACGGGAAAAGAGAATTGTTATTACTTTAAAAGATGGTAGTAAATATAAAGATAAAGAGTATAAATACGGAGAATTACTTTTCTGGAAAAATGGTAATGAAGTAAGAACAATTACTTCAATTGAGAAGGTTGCCAATCATATCGGTAAGGAATTAGAAATATTTGGTAAATCAAATTTGAATGTGAGTGAAGAAAGTGATATTAAAAACTGGTTAACAGATAAAATTAAGAAAATCGAAAGTTATAATAAAAATGAGAATGATACTATTGAGTTTGACACAGAGAATATAGGAAATATTCAAATTGAGAATTATAAACCCTCTTTTACAATCCTAAACCCAACCCCAATAAGCTGGCAATTTATTATTCCTGCTGAAAACCTTCCGCAGTTAATAGAAAATGTGCAAAAAGAATATTACAAAAATTTCAGATGGGTTTACGGAAAACTTCCTTTACATATTGGAACTGTTGTTCAGAATTACAAAAGGCCTCTTTATGTTGGAATTAAAGCTTTACGCAGGATAAGAAGAGACGGAATTGAGTGGGATAAACTTAGCAGAGAGATTCCGGCAAAAGATTTTAAGGCAAGACAAAAAGAAGTCTTTCATTATCAGGTAACTCCCGAGAATACTGAAGATTGTGAAAATTTTTATTCTCTTTTTGAAAAAATTGGAAATGAAGAGAAATATGAATTTTACCTTTATCCTGAAAAAAACAAAAAAGTTTGGCTTGATACAACACAAGATATCGCAGATACTGATAAATTCAAGATTTATCCTAATACGGTGGATTTTGAATTTTTGGATACAAATACAAGAAGAAATGACATTTACTATAATGAAGAAACGGGAAAACGGTATTTAAAAACAAGAGAGATGCGTCCCTATGATTTGAATGATTGGCAGTATTTTGAGAAATTCAAAGAATTTTTCTTACAGGATAAAAAATCATCATCCAAATTGCAGAAGTTGATTTCATTGGTTTATTCCAAGACAGAAGATTGGGATGATTCGGAATCATTGAAACAATTTATAATTTCCGCATTTGTAAATGTATTGGAATTAAAAGATGATAAAGATCAATTTGCAGGAATCTTTGGTGTTAATGAATTTGATGAATTAAAAAGTGTGAATGCGGAGGAGTTTAAAGAAAAATTATTGATGTTAATTGATATGTTTGATTTCTGGCATACGATGTTAAAACATTAAGGAGGAAATATAATGAGTAATATTGCATGCGCAAA
>JAMOPB010000223.1 GCA_027064945.1 Candidatus Cloacimonadota bacterium | reverse complement strand
TCAATCTGCTATATTTTTCTATTTAATAGTAGCTTGCTATTTGTCTAAAACAATGCCATTATGAACGATATCAATAGACTGTTTGATAACATTTTTAATGCTAAGTTTCAGATTTCCTGTAGCCCAACTTACTAAATTGTATTCAAGAGTTCCTAATAAAATATTGGCTAATACTTCAGGAGCCAGTTTTCTTACTTTTTGGCTGTTTATTGCATCTTTGCACAATTCCAATACATATTTCTTGTACTCGCTAAAAGGAGAAAAGTCAGGATATCTATTATAGAATTCGGGACTTTGACGTGCTTCTAAAGCAAAGAAGCGTAATTCTTCAGGATGTTCTTTGTAAATGTCTGTGTGTAAAAGTAAGAATTTATCGAGTCTTTCTAATTTATCTTCGATAGGTTCAATTTGTTCTTTTAACTGATTTAGACGTTTTTCCAAAGTCTCATCGAAAACTTTAATTAAAAGGTCATCTTTATTATCGAAATAAAGATATATTGTTCCATCTGCTACATTAGCTTCTCTTGCAATATCGATAATTTTAGTTCGATTATATCCTTTTTGCCCAATAACGACTATTGCACCTCTGATGATGCCTTCTCTTCTTTTCTGCTTTCTTTCGTTTAGTGTACTTAATTCGTATGCCATAAATTACTCCTTTAGAAATTGATAGTCAGATCTTTATGAATGATCAATTTTTTGTCAAACTTATTTTTTACTCTTAATTCATTATAATGAATAGAATTAATAATAAAGACAATTTAGAAGATTTTATTTTATTTAAAAAATTAGTATATAAAAAAGCACCTCCTAGGAGGTGCTTAATTTTTTCTTATCAAAGGGATAAGATTATTTATGATCTAAAGCAGCTTGAGCAGCAGCTAATCTTGCGATTGGTACTCTATATGGAGAGCAACTAACGTAGTTCATACCCACAGAATCACAGAATTTAACTGATTTTGGTTCTCCACCATGTTCGCCACAGATACCTACTTTTAATTCAGGATTTGAGCTACGACCTTTCTCGGTACCCATTTTAACTAATTGTCCAACACCTTCTTGGTCTAATACTTGGAAAGGATCTTCTTTTAAAAGTCCTTTTTCCATGTAGATAGGCAAGAATTTACCAGCATCATCACGACTATAACCGAATGTCATTTGTGTTAAATCGTTTGTACCGAAACTAAAGAATTCAGCTTCAGCTCCAATAATATCTGCAGTAAGAGCAGCTCTTGGTATTTCAATCATTGTTCCAACTAAATAATCGATTTTATCGTTTCTTTCAGCAAAAACTTGTTCAGCTGTTTTACGAACGATTTCTGCTTGCATTTTGAATTCTGCCACAGTACCGATAAGTGGAATCATAATTTCAGGTCTTGGATCAAGTCCTTTTGCCTTCACGTTTAATGCAGCTTCGATAATAGCGCGAGCTTGCATCTCGGTAATTTCAGGATATGTATTTCCAAGACGGCAACCACGATGACCAAGCATAGGATTAAATTCATGTAAAGCTTCAACTTTTGCTTGAATTTCTTCAACGCTAATACCCATTTCTTCACTCATGATTTTTTGATTTTTTTCTTCGTGAGGAACAAATTCGTGAAGTGGTGGGTCTAAAAGACGAATAGTTACTCCGAAGCCGGTCATTGCTTCAAAGATACCTTCAAAATCACTTCTTTGGTAAGGAAGAATTTTAGCCAATGCTTCTACACGGCCTTCTTGATTTTCAGCTAAGATCATTTCACGCATAGCTTTGATTCTTTCACCTTCAAAGAACATGTGCTCAGTACGGCAAAGTCCAATACCTTTTGCACCAAATTCTCTGGCAACTATTGCATCTTTAGGAGTATCTGCATTAGTACGAACATACATTCTTGTATGAGTTTCGCATAAATCCATCAATTTTCCGAAATTACCACTTAATTCAGGTTCTGTTGTTGAGATTTTTCCTTCATATACTTCACCGGTAGATCCGTTTAATGAAATCCAATCACCTTCTTTATACTCAAGACCATCAATTTTCATGATTCTTGTTTTGTAGTCAATTTTCACAGCACCGGCACCTGAAACACAGCATTTTCCCATACCGCGAGCAACAACAGCAGCGTGAGATGTCATTCCGCCACGAGCGGTAAGAATACCATTGGCTACGTTCATTCCTTCCAAATCTTCAGGAGAAGTTTCGATACGAGCTAAGATAGATTCCGGATATTTATCAGCTTCATCTGCAAAGAAAACTAATTGACCTGTTGCAGCACCTGGAGATGCCGGAAGTCCTTTTGCAATAACTTTTGCATTGCTGATAGCTTCTTTGTCAAATACAGGGTGAAGTAATTCATCCAATTTGTTTGGATCAACTCTTTGAATAGCTGTTTCAGT
>JAMOPB010000222.1 GCA_027064945.1 Candidatus Cloacimonadota bacterium | reverse complement strand
CGCTATTTTCATCTCCGGTTATCTTCACATCGGCGCCTAATCTTTGTTTTAATAATTTGGTTTCCGTCTGCATTACTTTTGGTCTTGTGTGTTTTTTCGGAGTAGTATTCCAACCTGTAGCATTTATTTTCTTAGCTAATTCTTCAGCTTTCCGAACAGATAATTTATTTTTTACAATTTCATTAGCAAATTTTTCTTGATACTGTTCATCTACTTGCAAAATAGCTCTGGCGTGCCCCGATGAAATCTGATTATTTAAGATCATTTGCTGCACAGGTTCTTTCAATTTTAGTAATCTAATGTAATTTGAGATTGTAGTTCTTTCTTTCCCTACAATTTCAGAAATTTGAGAATGAGTAAGCGAAAATTCTTCATTAAGTCTGTGATATGCTTTAGCTTCTTCCAATGAATTCAAATCTTCTCTTTGAACGTTTTCAATTATAGCAAATTGTAATTGCTCTTTATCGCTTAAGCTACGCACAATTACAGGAATATCTTCAAAGCCGGCTAACTTGGAAGCTTCCAATCTTCTTTCACCGGCTACTAATTCATAACTACCTTCGTTATGCTGTGTAACAATTATTGGCTGAATAATTCCATTTTCTTTTAATGAATTAGCAAGTTCCTGTAATTTTCCCTGATCAAATGTTTTACGAGGCTGATAACGATTTGGTTTGATCTGATTTATTTTCAAAGTAGTAATTCCGGTTGATTTATCTGTAGATTCCGGAATTGTAGAAATTAATGCATCTAAGCCACGACCCAATTTGTTCATCTTGCAACCACTTCCTTTGCCAGCTCAAAATAGCCTTTTGAACCAGGCGATTTAATATCATAATGAAAAATTGCTTTTCCAAAGCTTGGTGCTTCGGAAAGTTTTACATTACGATGAATTACTGTATCAAATGTTTTCTCGTTGAAATAACGCCTTACCTCTTTTGCCACTTGGCTGGATAAATTAAGACGACGATCGAACATTGTAAGTAAAATTCCCAAAATTTCCAAATCAGGATTTAACCCTTTTTTGATTAAGCGAATTGTATTTAATAATTGGCTCACACCTTCCAAAGCATAATATTCACATTGGATGGGAATAAGCACATCGGTGCAGGCTGTAAGCGCATTTACCGTAAGCAAACCTAATGAGGGAGGACAATCGATTAAAATATAATCATACTTATCTTTCACTTGCTCAAGTGCTTGCTTTAATTTGTGCTCGCGTGAATATTCTTTCACCAATTCAATTTCTGCACCACTAAGATCTACACTTGCCGGTGCTACATCAAGATGTTCCAGTTCCGGTGCAGTTTTTACTACATCAGAAATTTTTTCCTTACCAACTAACACATTATATATATTTGGTTGATCGCGTTCAACTCCTAATCCACTTGAAGCATTTCCCTGTGGATCAAAATCTACTAACAATGTTTTATGTTCAAAAATAGCCAAGGCTGCTGCCAAATTAACGGCAGTAGTAGTCTTACCTACTCCACCTTTTTGATTTACGATCGCAATAATTTTACTCATCAAAAAACCTCATTTAGTGATTTCAATTATTTTTCTAGTTCCAATTTCAGGATGACTTAAATCATGCATTTTTTTATTTGCAAATTGCTCTACATCGTCCAGTAATTTGCTTTTATATAAAACAATTTTCCCACCGGGTTTGATTAGTTTAAATAATTTTTCTTTATATTCCGGTAAAATTTTAACTGAACGACAAACAATATAATCAAATTTTCCATGCCAATTTTCATCCATCTCTTCGAGGCGTGAAACAATCGTGAAACACCCGGAGAGGTCAAGTTTTTTAATCATATTTTTTACAGCGAGCATCTTTTTTCGGCGTGAATCCAAGCAGTAAATTTCGGCAGTCGGGAAAATTAATTTTAAAGGGATTCCCGGTAATCCACCACCTGATCCAAAATCTAAAACCTTCATATTCGAGAAATCTATTACGGAGGTTGGTAAAATGGAATCTAATAAATGATATGTCCAATAATCTTCAGCGGGTACTTTACGTGAAATCAGATTAACTTTGCTGTTTTCTTCCCAAAGATACTGATGAAAATCTTCAAATTTCTTTATCAAATCTTCTGTTCGCTTAGGATGATATTTTTCTAAATAATCTATAAATACTTGCTTTTTCATAAAACCTCAAACTTTTTTTTGGGAAATTCTCAAGTGCGATTGCTGTGTCAAGTGAAAGGTAAAAAAGTGATTAGTAAGAAGAGGAAAGAGACTAGGGAAAAGTGGGATATTTCGGCGTGCTGATGTGAAAACAGAAGTTGCGACTGCACAATCGCAACTTATAGTTAATCTGATATCTTGATTTATCTTCTATTCGTTTTTATCTGTTGCTTCTATGGGTGTAATACTT
>JAMOPB010000221.1 GCA_027064945.1 Candidatus Cloacimonadota bacterium | reverse complement strand
AAGAATCGTAGGATATTTACGTCCGGTTGAGCAATGGAACGATGGTAAAAAAGCAGAATACGACGTTCGTAAAACTTTTGTAATGGAAGCCTGATTAGGTTTTAAAGATATTTCGGAGCGAGCATTTGGCTTGCTCCATTTTTTAGGAGAAATTATGAAAATTGGTGCTATTCAAAAATTTTCAATGATAGATTATCCCGGTAAACTTTCTGCTATTATTTTTACTCAACAATGTAATTTCCGTTGTCCTTATTGTCATAATCCTGAATTGGTAAAAAAGGAATTATTTACTAAACCGCTTGCAGAAGAAGAAATATTTAAATTCTTAAAATCAAGAATAAATAAATTGGATGCTGTTTGCATTACCGGCGGAGAACCTACATTACATCCGGATCTACCACGTTTTATTTCTCAAATAAAAGAATTGGGCTTTCTTGTAAAATTAGATACAAACGGAACAAATCCCGCTATGGTGAAATTGCTGATTGAAAAGAACTTGGTTGATTATTTTGCAATGGATATCAAAGCACCTTTGGATGAATACAAAAAAGTTGTGAGAACAGAAATTAATGTTGAAGCAATAAAAAAGAGTATAGATTTAATTACAAATTCAAATAGAGATTATGAATTTAGAACTACCTTAATCTCCACTCTGCATTCGGAAGAAGATGTAAGAAAAATAGCAAAATCTTTGGGAAAAGCGAAGAAATATTATCTACAGAAATTTGTTCCGACCAAAACATTGGATGAAAGCTATTTAAAAGAAACAACCTTATCAGATGATATTTTTTTGAAATTGATTGATACTTTGGAAAGCGAAATAGAATTGGTGGATATTAGATAGATTCAAAAAAAAAGATCTTAGAAAAACAAGCACAGAATCAAATAGAAATTCTGTGCTTGTTTTTTTTTAATAAAAATTATTTTTCTCTTTTTAGAAATTTGCCAAAACCGGGTTTTATTTTAATTCCTTCCAAATCTGTATAAACAATTTCTCCTCGAACAATTGTCGCAGAGATAGAAGCACCAAATTCTCTATTAACAAAAGGCGAATATTTTCCTTTAGCTAAGATAGATTTTTCATCCACGACAAATGGCTTATCAGGATCAAAAATTGTAAAATCTGCATCAGTACCAATTTGCAAGCTTCCTTTATTAGGATACAATCCATACCGTTTTGCAGCATTTTCGCTAGAAATTTCTATCAATCTTTTTAAGCTTATTTTACCGCTAAGATAGAATTCATCGATAAGATATGGAAGCATAAATTGTGTTCCGGGAATTCCATTATAAGCTAATGAAAAATCAGGCAGATTTTTTTCAGTTTCCCAATCACTACCAGCATGATCTGTTGTAACAAAATCTAAAGAACCATCTATTAAACTTGAGCGTAAAAATTCTTTGTCTGATTGGTATTTGACTGGTGGAGCTGTTTTTAATCTTCCACGTAAAGAGCGAAAATCTTCTGCTGTAAATTGCAAATAATGAGGACAAGTTTCAAAAGTTACATCACGTTCAGTCTTATTTTGAATAATATATTCCGCAGATTTTTTGCTGCTAATATGAACGAAATGAAGATGATTGTCATTTTCTAAAACTTTTTTCACTGCAGTAAATTCAGCTTCAACTGAACGGATTTTGCTGTATAATTCAGGTTGCTTGGAATAATCATATCGTTGTGAGTTTTGGCCGATTATATCAGGATCCTCAGCATGAAAAGCATAAAGTGGGTCAGGATTTTCTTTTAATACTTTAGAAATATCAGCATATGATAACTGACCAAAAGTATCCATTCCTGAAATTACATATATTTTAAATCCGACAACTCCAAAATCCCATAATTCCGATATTTGCTGATTGATATTAATTAAATCATTAGAACGAATTCCACCCCAGAAAGCAAAATCAATTAATGCATTTGGTTGGATTATTTCTAATTTGTTTTTTAAATTATCTAAATTGGTAACAGGTGGCAAACTTGTGCAGGGCATATCAATAATTGTGGAAATGCCACCTGCAGCTGCAGCTGATGTTCCTGTAAAAAAATCTTCATGATTTTCAAAACCGGGTTGATTGAAATGTACGTGCGGATCTATACCACCGGGAATTAAAATTTTATTATCCAAATCAATGACTTCTGCAGAATCATATTCTATTTTGTCTGCGATTTTGATAATCTTATCATTGAATAAAATATCAACTCTTTTGGTTTTTGACCCATTGGCTATAATTGCATTTTTTATTAATTTCATTTTATTTACCTCAACTGTTAATATCTTTTCGGAACAAATAATACGTCAAATATTTTTCTAACTAATTAATAAAAAATGTGGGATGATACCGTTTACAATTGATTGTGTGTAAAAAAAATACACTGGGGAGAGTTGC
>JAMOPB010000220.1 GCA_027064945.1 Candidatus Cloacimonadota bacterium | reverse complement strand
CTCAGCTTGACTGGGAATCTCAAGAGGTTTTTTACGATAAAACAAATTTGGAGCAAAAAAAAGAATACAATTCTTTTTTAGGTTAATAATTAACATTTAAAAAGATATTGACGATTATTTTCTCAACCGTAAATTTGCAAATAATTAAAAATTACAGGGAGTAACAATGAGATTTTGGAGGTTATGTTTTCATAAAAGATAAAATTTAGGAGAAAAAATGAAAAAAATTATAGCAGTAATATTTGCTTTGTTGACAATTACCTTAAATTATGCAAACGATTTTAGCTACGAAAAAATATTTGAAACAAACATTGGTGGCTGTTTCCAAACTTTTAGTGAACCGATTATTAATGCTCCATATATCTATTTTCCATCAAGGTATGGATTACAAACTTTTTTAATACATGAAAATGGTAATTTGGAAAGAGTTAATGTTCTGCCGATTGAAGGAGAGTTAAGAGAAATTTTAAGAAAAGATAATTACCTATACATTTCGTCTTGGTTACTAGAAAACGATTCGACAGTTCTATATAAAGTTGATATAATAAATCCTGAAAATCCAAATATAGTAGATACAAAAATTTCTGATGATGACAGATATGTATCAATAGTTAAATTATCAAATCAAATTGCTCATTTTAAATCAACTAATCAAGGTGTTTTTCTTACTTTTATAAATCCTCAAACTTTAGAAGATATTTCACAAATCCAACTATTTAACATTTTCAATCATTTTGAAATATCAAATACTCTTTTTGCAATTTACGATGAATACAATCAAACGAATAATACTGATGATTATAATGTTTATGACATATCTGATCCAACAAATATTGTCAATGTAGGAGAACTTTCTTTTCCTATTCAAGAAAATGAGGGTTGGTGTAATTCCACATTCCGTAAAATCGGTGATAATCTTTTTGTTGAGCTTGGAATAAAAAGTATTACTTTTTACAATATCTCTGATTCCTTAACTGTAAATCAAATTAGTCATCTGGCAACACCTCAAATTGAATATTCGAAAAAGTATTGCGTTAAAAAAGGTAATTATCTACTAATTCCCGGATATAATTCAGTTACAATAATTAATATTCAGGATATTACATGTCCAATTTTCGCTGGAGAAGATAATTTTTCTCAATATACGGTTAATATAATGCCACTACCAATTGTTGATGCCGGAAATTATTTATATATGGGGACAGGTTCACTCGGAATATTAAAAATGAGCTTTAATAATGATAATCTGCAATTTTTAGGATATCATCTTGATAATAAAGATTCATGTTTAGGTTTTTATTCCCATAATAATAAAATATTTTTACCTCTTTGGAGTGGTGGTCTTAACATTTTTGATATAACCAATCCTGCTAATCCGGTATTTGAAACTAAAATATTTTCAAATAAATTAATACATTCGAAAATAATATTTTCTCAACAAGATCGACTGATTTTATCGTATAAAAATAATATGGGATTGGATTTTTTGGCAAAATATGATATTTCTGATATAAATAATCCAAATTTATTGTACGAAGTGCCGTTGAATTATAGTAAAATTACACTTGTATCTAATCCTGAAGAATCAAAGAATGTTATATATATTTTGGGGCAGACCTATCCATTAACTGATATACAAATAATGAAATACGATTTTAGTTCAGACGATAACGCTGAATTGTTGTTTTCATATTCCAAAAGTGAAGATACCTTTATTTATTATTTATATGGTTTTTTTAAGAATGATAATTTCTATATATTCAACTATCGGTTAAATTTAAAACCTTATGGATTTTCGGGATTTGCGGAGAACGATCCGGAACCTTTAGGGCAAGTTCAAGGGATTAATCCTAATAATGAGACTGTAGGAACAGCGAAATATTCTGAACCATACTTTGAATTTGTTACACTTGATTCTACTAATACCGTGCATTATCTTAATATCGATAATCTAAGTTCTCAAGAATTATTTACAACTAAAACAAAAGAGTACTATCCATTTTCAATAATTAATAATAATATGCTTTTAACCAGAGGTCATTATGCGTTGAATATTTATGATATTCATAATAATCCCAGCGGTGTTTTAAATAAAGAAAGTATGATAAAATTAAACTCGGACTATCCCACATTCACAACATTTGAGAGAGACGGAATAAATTATCTATATGTCCTTCAAACAGAATGTCTCTCGGTTTTTTCATACAATATTACGGCAAACGGTGATATTAATATTAATCCGCTAAACAAGTATGCAATGAAAAATTACCCCAACCCATTCCATTCCTCTTCCAATCGTGGTTCCGGCACCACCATTTCTTTTGATTTACCGAAATCAGGAAATGTTGATTTGACAATTTACAATATCAAAGGCCAGAAAGTTAAAACTCTT
>JAMOPB010000219.1 GCA_027064945.1 Candidatus Cloacimonadota bacterium | reverse complement strand
GAAATATTTACCCAAATTTTATCTCCATCTTCATAATAAAGTGAATTACCTGATGGTGGAGTAAATCCGATAATGAATTCAAATTGATATTTTAGCTTATTAACTTCCCAATGCTCCGGTATTTCACCGATCCATTCAATGCCGCTGTCTTTATATTTATCGTATTTATTCAATGTTTTTACTCTCAGTTTGTTAATCATTCTTTTTTATGCTTAAGTTTGTTTTGCAATTCTAAGAATTTATCAAAATCAGAGTGGATTTTTTGCGTTTTATTAAATGCACTATATTCATCAAAAGCTTTTTCAATAGCTTGCTTATGGGAAATCTTTCCTTTTCCTTGTAAAACGTTATATTCATTAAAATTTAAGAATTTATCAACAGACTCAGATAAACTTTCCATTGTCATAGCAGTTCTGTTCTCGATTAATCTTTCAATGTAGTCAAAATATGCTGTAATAGCTCTTTCCAGTTTTTTTATCTCATCTTCCGTTAGGTAGTTTTTGGCAATTTTTACATCCGATTTTAGAATTCTCCCATCCGGTGAGTTTTTCCACGTTTGCAATCCCATATGTGGAAGTTGTTTATCTGCATGATCAAAGATTATTTCTGCAGCCGTATGACCTGTGATAGCAAAATGAAATTTATTTTGAATCATTGCATAAAAGTTCTTAGTAAGGTCAGAATTTGGATCATAATCAATACTGCATTCAGCAAAAACATCAGTGATTTGTTGATAGATTCTTCGTTCACTTGCTCGAATTGAACGTACTCTTTCCAGCAGTTCACGAAAGTAATCCTTTCCAAAATGTTGTCCGTTCTTCATTCTCTCATCATCCAAAGCAAAACCCTTGATGATAAATTCTCGCAACGTATTTGTTGCCCAAATTCTAAAATGAGTTGCCCGTTTAGAATTTACCCGATAACCAACTGCAATAATTACATCTAAGTTGTAAAATTCCTTCTTTCTACGAACATTTCTTGAACCTTCTTTTTGAACTGTTTCCAAAATGGAAATAGTTGTATCTCTTTCTAATTCATGTTCATTAAAAATATTATTAATATGTTTTGAAATTGCAGGGACTTGAACTTCAAACAATTCTGCAATCATCTTTTGAGTCATCCAAACAGTTTCATCTTGGAAGATTACTTTCATTTTTACAGAACCATCTGATGTTGTATAAAAAAGTATTTCGCCATTTCTCTCAGTTAATTCATTCATTTAGTACCTCCAAACATTGTTGCGCCAGTATCACAAGAACCTAGTTTCATAACAAAACTCCTTTTTCTAGTTCAGTTGTTTCTTTTTCCAGAGCAAGAATATCGGCTTTAATTTCGTCTAGTGGACGAAGTTTTTTAAATTCATAAAAATATTTGGTGAAATTTATTTCATAACCAATTTTGGTTTTACTTTCATCAATCCAGGCGTTTGGTAAATGCGGTGTAACTTCTCGTTGGAAATATTCTTCTATGGTTTGTTCTACCAATCTTCCGTCTTTCTGCTTTCGCAAGAACGGAATATTTTCATAATCACGCAAAGATGAATCAGCTTTTGGTTTACCCTTTTTATCTGTGATAATATTCCCGTTGTTATCTTTTTGTGGTTGTTCCACTGTAATACGCCAATAACCAAAATATTCATTAGGAAAAATTTTTACAAATTCGTTTTCTTCAAAACCGACGTAAAGTTTTGTGATAAAGCTAATTCCTTTTTCTATCCCATTTACCGGGATTTTTTTTCTTTTATTTCCAAGATTTCGCGTCATTTTCTCGTAAAATCTATTAAAAACAATTTTGCCTTCTGCAAGCAATTCATCATCTTTTGCACCTGTTGCATTTATCAATTGTATTTTACCTTTCCGCTCATCGGTTTTGTGATTATTCACAATCCAGATGTACGTAGAAATTCCTGTATTATAGAAAAGTTGATCAGGAAGAGCGATAATTGCTTCCAGCCAATCATTTTCAATTATCCATTTTCTTATATTGCTTTCACCGCTTCCGGCTTGTCCTGTAAAGAGCGGAGATCCATTAAAAACAACACCAATTCTCGTTCCTTTCGGTTTCATTTTGGAGATCATATGTTGTAAGAACAAAAGTGCTCCATCGTTAATTCTTGGCAAACCAGCACCAAAACGACCGGAATATCCCAGATTATCGTGTTCATTTTTAATGAAATTCTTAGCTTTTTTCCAATCAACACCAAAGGGTGGATTGGAAAGCATATAATCAAATTTTTCATTTTCCAAACCATCATTTGTAAATGAATTACCATATTTTATATTAGCTGGATTTTGAGATTTTATCAGCATATCCGATTTACAAATTGCGTACGATTCCGGATTTATTTCCTGTCCAAATACTTCCAATTTAATGTTTGGATTAAATTCTTTAAGA
>JAMOPB010000218.1 GCA_027064945.1 Candidatus Cloacimonadota bacterium | reverse complement strand
CACAAGTGGAAACAGCTCTACGCGATTCTGTAGCAATGGGAGTAGATGAGATTATTTTGCTCACAGATAGAAAATTTGCCGGAGCAGATACTTGGGCAACAAGTCTCACTTTAGCCTCAGCCATAAGAAAATTGGATTATGATTTAATCTTATTTGGTCAGCAAGCGGTAGATGGAGATACAGCTCAGGTTGGTCCCGGAGTAGCGGCTCATTTAGATATTCCGCAAGTAGGATTTGTGAAAAAAGTAGAATCAATTGAAGATAATAGAATTACAGTTCAAAGATTAATGGAAGATGGTTATGATCGTATTGAAATGCCAATGCCATCAGTACTAACTGTTGTGAAAGAGATTAATATTCCACGCTTGCCATCTTTACGTGGAAAGAGAAAAGCCAAAAAAGCTGAATTAAAAATCATGACTGCTGCTGATTTAGGCTTAGATGAAAATGAGATTGGATTAAATGGATCACCTACACAGGTAGTAAGTATTTTCTCACCTAAAATGAAGAAAGGTGGCGAAAAGTATGAATTGCCGGCAGAAGAATTAGCTGAAATCCTACATAAAAAATTAAAAGAACTAAGACAATAAATTTAGAGGCTTCTCTTTGGAGAAGTCTTTTTGTTTTGTTATAAAGGATATAAATTATGTTACAGTTTCCAAACTTAAGTCCGACTATATTTAAACTTGGTCCACTTGAAGTACGCTGGTATGGAGTGTTTTATATTGTGGGTTTTTTCATAGCGTTTATATTTTATAAAAAATTCCTGAAATATCGTAATGTTTCATTATCTAAAGATATTTATGAAGATCTACTTTTTTATCTAATGATAGGTGTAATTGTGGGTGGACGTCTTGGATATATCATTTTCTACAATTTATCATTTTACATTAAAAACCCGTTGGAAGTTTTTGCAGTCTGGCATGGCGGGATGTCTTTTCATGGTGGTGTGTTAGGTGCGATAACATTCGGGTATTTCTTCCAAAAAAAACATAAGTTACATTTTTTGCAATTAGCAGATCCTTTGATGCCATTAGTTGCTATTGGTTTGGGTTTGGGAAGATTAGGGAATTTTATAAATGCTGAACTTTATGGCAGAGTAACCACTGTTCCATGGGGAATGGTTTTTCCAAATACAGATGGTCGGCCAAGACATCCTTCTCAACTTTATGAAAGCTTTCTGGAAGGATTAATACTATTTTTGATCACATGGATTATTCTGAAAAAGACTAAAAGAAACGGAGTCGTTTTTTTCAGCTGGATAGGATTGTATGGTGTTTTTCGTTTTATAGTGGAATTCTTCCGTGAACCGGATTCTCAGTTAGGATTTGTTTTTTTGAATTTCACGCAGGGGCAGATGTTGAGTTCTGTGATGATTATTGTTGGAATAATCGGAGTGGTTTATGTTTATGGCAGACCGTCTAAAATTTCCTCAGAATAGTCTATTATTGATAATTATTCTTTTTGTGGGATGCTCAATAATTCCACCAAAAAAGGATAAAATTTCCCTGCTTTATGAGAATATTCGTAAATTGGAAAATTTAAGCTTTGAAGGCGTAGCTGAAATTAAATACCAAAATCTTGTTCTACGCAAAGAGATATTTGTAACTAGAAATTCTAAAAAACTTTCGGCAATTCTGATAGATGGAGGTATTTTTGGAATGCAGGCAGCACCCTTTGCCAGTTTGGAAATAGCAGAAAAAACTACTTTTATTTTTGCCGGAAAGAAAGAAGAATCACCATTTTCATTTTCGCAATTGCAAAATCTAACCTCAAAACAATCTATAGATAAATTCAAAGATGAGATTATTTCTAAGCAAAAAATAGAATTCAAAGAATTCCAACTAACTTGGAATGATAATATGCAACTTATCGAAATTTCCGAGGATAATCTAAAAATAAAAATTTCTTACAATCTTTCCGGTGATTTGGAAAAGATTAATATAATTTTGAATAACGAAATAGAAGCAAACATATTGATTGATAAAGTGATGAGTAAATTTTAGGAGTTTAAAATGATCAAAAGATATTCAAGAGAAGAGATGGGAAAAATTTGGGATTTACAGAACAGATTTCAAGCGATGTTAGATGTGGAAATTGCCGCTTGCAGAGCAATGAATGAGTTGGGAATGATTCCGGATAAAGATTTGAATAATATTATCGAAAAGGCTGATTTTGATGTGGACCGCATAGATGAAATTGAAAAAGTAACGAAACATGATGTTATCGCTTTCCTTACTAGCGTAGCCGAATTTGTGGGACCATCATCACGCTTTATACATTATGGTATGACCTCTTCAGATGTTCTTGATACTGCTACTTCATTACAATTAAAGCAAGCCGGATTATTGATTTTGCGAGATATGGAAAAATTAGCTGAAGTTCTTAAAATTCGCGCTAAAGAACACAAGAATACACTTTGTATCGGTCGTTCTCATGGAATTCACGCTGAACCTACTACTTTCGGTTTGAAATTTGCCCTTTGGTATGATGAGATGAAAAGGAATATTACTCGGATGAAATCTGCAATTGAAACAGTTTCGGTTGGTCAAATTTCAGGTGCCGTAGGAAATTACGCTCATCTTTCTCCAAAAGTTGAAGAGATTGCTTGCCGTTATCTTGATCTAAAACCTGTAAATATTGCCACTCAAGTAATCCAGCGTGATCGAATTTCAGAATTTATGAATGTACTGGCTGTAGCAGCATCAACAATTGAGAAGATTTCTATCGAGATTCGTCATTTACAAAGAACAGAAGTGTTGGAAGTTGAAGAGAATTTTTCCAAAGGCCAAAAAGGTTCTTCAGCTATGCCGCACAAACGTAATCCGATTGTAACAGAGCAGATGAGCGGAATGGCAAGGCTTATACGCAGCAATGCTATGGCGGCAATGGAAAATAATGCTTTATGGCATGAACGTGATATTAGCCATTCTTCCGTAGAGAGAATTATTTTACCCGACACAACTATCTTAATGAACTATATGTTGAATAAGATGATTGTGTTAATCGAGAATCTTTTGGTTTACCCTGAAAATATGATGAAAAATATTAATCTAACAAACGGTTTGGTATTTTCCCAAGTATTCTTGTTGAAACTTGCCAAAACAGGAATTTCTCGAGAAGATTCTTACGCATTAGTTCAACGTAATGCTATGAAATGTTGGGAAACAAAACGCTCATTCCAAGAATTATTATTGGAAGATGAAGAGATCAGAAAATATCTTTCCGAAGAAGAGATTGCTGAGATTTTCTCTTACGATCGCTATATGGAAAATGTAGATTTTGTATTTAAAAGAGTTGGAATTTAATTTTCATAATGGGAAAACAGTTTATGTTTAATCTCGTTCTTTTATAGAGCGAGATTAAACTGCATAAAGAAAATAGGAGTTGGCAAATGTCCGATATAGAAAAATATAATCCAATCTCAGTTATCACAAAGATACAAAAAATAAAATATAAATTTGCACTAATTCCGATTATATTAGTAGTACTCTCTTTTATTTCAGGCAAATATTTAGGAGAAGAAATATCAAAATATTTTGCTTTAACCGGTTTGATTTTATATTTAGCAATAACTTTTCTTTTCAAAATAAATTACCGATATCGAATGGCTGAAGGGGTAGAAGCGCAATTTGTTTTTCCCATAAGCGGGAAAGTTATTGGGAAAGAAGAAAATTATTTGATTATAAAAAAAAATCCATTTTTCTTAGCAGATATTCGTTATTCAGGAGAAAATTTTGTAAACGATGATATTGTCGGGAAAAAATATATTTTCTTTGAGGGAAAGGCAGTAGCGGGACAATTGATAGGCGTTGTACCATTTTCAGCAACTTATAAAATTGCAATTCCGAATGATAAAATTGAACGTTACAGTATCGGAGCAAAAGTAAATGCAGGGGATATCGTCGAATAAAAAAGTAATGTTTTTGGCTTACCTTAATTAAGTTTTTCTAAGTTATAAATTTATAACTTTATTTTAAAGTGATAATTTGAAAAATCTGTTTTTCAATTGATTTTAGGAAGTTAGGATGAATTATTTTTCCGTTTTCATAGACCTGATCTTTCCACAGAAATGCCATTCTTGCAACGCTAAACTTACTAAAGGAAATGTTTTGTGTAGCCATTGTCAGGAACAGTTGTTTTTCATTTCAAAAACAATTATTTCCGAAGATAATGATTTTGATATTGCCTATGCTTTATATGATTTTTCACCACTAATTAAATCTTTGATCCATGATTTTAAATATAACGAGATGATAAATATAGGAAAATTTTTTGCTTCTAAAGCTGTAGAATTTATCCAAACGAAACAGGATTTTCCAAAAATAGATTTTGTCATTCCGGTTCCTTTGCATAGCGTGAAAAAACGAGCTCGTGGGTTTAATCAGTCAGAAATAATTTCAAAAATTATAGCGAAAAATTGTGATTATAAACATTTGCCGAATGTCTTAAAAAGGAAAAAGTTTACTCAGACGCAAACAAGGTTAGGCAGAGCGGAAAGAAAAGCAAATGTTTCCAATGCTTTTGTACTGAAAACTCCTCAAAAAATAGAGGGGAAAAATATCCTGTTAATTGATGATGTATTTACTACCGGAGCAACTGTTAATTCTATAAGTAATCTTTTGAAAAATAACGGAGTTAGCAAAATCTATATCTTGACAATCGCGAGGGCATAAAGAATTTTAGCTCGAATATGAAGAATTGTACGAAACCAGTGCAAATAAGGATAATGAAAATTGGAAGAATTTATACTTAAAGTAGAGCCGGAAAAGGCAGTAAAATTAATTGAGCGTATGGCGCGTTTTATCGTGGAGAAACGCATGGCAGCAGCTGCTATTATGACGATTGAATCTTTACGTCCACTGAATAATATTGGTTCTCAGATAATGTACTTTTTGGCTCCTTTTGCGGAAGTTTTTTTCAATTCTCGAGATTATCAAGAATTTGCTGTTATTTTACAGGAAGATAAATATATTACGCTTCTGGTAAAACGAATTGATGAATTGGATAATGAATTGTATCGAGAAGAGAGAGAAAAAAAACGTTTATTGCGTAAAAGAAGAAATAATAAGATAAAACAATTTTTTGGTTTTAAATCTAAAAATAAATCAAACAAAAAATAAATTGGAGGAAAAATGGCAGATACTCAAAACTTGAGACGAATCATCGCAACAGATTGCGGTAGTACTACTACCAAAGCAATTTTGATTGAATACATTGATGGCGAATATCGTCAAACAGTTCGTGGAGAAGCTCCTACAACTGTTGAGAAGCCACTTAATGACGTTACTCGAGGCGTTGTAAATGCAGTAACAGAGCTACAAGAATTAGCGCAACTAAAATATAATGATCCTACAATCAAATTTACAGATGGCGACAGATTATTTGTTGGAGATAAAAACGGCATTGATGCTTATGTTTCTACTTCCAGTGCCGGTGGTGGATTGCAAATGATGGTTACCGGTGTTGTTGCTAAAATGACCGGTGAAAGTGCTGAACGTGCCGCTTTGGGTGCCGGTGCAATTGTTATGGACCTTATTGCTAGTAACGATAAACGTGCAAACTATGAAAAAATTGAACGTATTAGAGCTTTACGCCCTGATATGATATTGATGGCCGGTGGTGTGGATGGCGGAACAACCAAACACGTTGCGGAAATGGCTGAATTAGTTGGTGCAGCTGATCCTAAACCTCGTTTAGGTTCTAGTTACAAACTTCCTGTTATTTATGCCGGAAATAATAAAGCTGTTGATATTATCAAAGAAACATTAGCTGAAAAGACAGACTTGATTATTACTGAAAATCTACGTCCAACTTTGGAAAGAGAAAACCTTGCTCCTGCTCGTGATAAGATTCATGATCTTTTTATGGAGCATGTGATGGCTCAAGCTCCCGGTTATAATAAATTGATGAGCTGGACTATGGGTCCGGTTGATGGTAAAATGAAAAAAATCCCTATCATGCCAACACCTGCTGCTGTGGGTAATATCATGAAAACAATTGCAAAAGAAAATGATATTGAAGTTCTTGGTGTGGATATTGGTGGAGCTACTACAGACGTATTCTCTGTATTTACTGAAGAAAAAGTTTTCAACCGTACAGTAAGTGCTAACTTGGGAATGAGTTATAGTATTTCTAATGTGCTTGCTACTGCAGGATTGGAAGAAATCTTACGTTGGGTTCCTTTTGATATTAATGAATCCGGCTTAAGAAATATGATTAAAAATAAAATGATTCGCCCAACTACTATTCCTCAGAAATTCGAAGAATTGGTTTTGGAACAAGCTATTGCTAATGAAGCATTAAAATATGCGTTTATCCAACACAAAGAATTTGCTGTGAGCTTGAAAGGTGGTCAGAAACAACGTGAAATTTCTGATGCATTCTCTCAATCATCTTCAGGAAACTCTATTGTGAATATGATGACACTTGATCTTTTGGTTGGATCAGGAGGAGTTCTTTCTCACGCACCAAGAAGAAATCAAACAGCGATGCTTTTAATCAATTCATTCTTACCTGAAGGTATTACACGCTTAGCTGTGGATAGTATTTTCATGATGCCTCAATTGGGTGTACTTGCTGAGATTAGCCCAAAAGCTGCGACAGAAGTATTTGAAAAAGATTGTTTGATCTATCTTGGAACTTGTGTTGCTCCTGTAGGAAAAATCAAACCCGGCAAAACATCTTTATCTGCAAAAATCGAATTACCAAACGGTGAAACATTTGAAGAAGATATTCCATTTGGAGAAATACGATTGATTCCTCTTGGAGTAGGTGAAAAAGCTAAAGCGACTCTTACACCGGGTAAAGGTCTTGATATTGGTGCCGGTAGAAATCAGGTAATGGAAACCGAGCTTCATGGTGGTGTTGTTGGTATTATTCTTGATACACGTGGAAGACAACCTTTTGCTTTACCTGTAGAAGCTTCAGAAAGAGTTCCTTTATTGCTTAAGTGGATGAAAGAGCTTAAAGCATATCCTGAAGAATTATTAAAAAGATAAGGAGGAAATCATGGCTCAAGCATATTCAGCAGGTTTAACTGTAACCAAAAGTATAGTTTTAAGAAAAGACAGAATTCTTCCTTTGAAAGGTAAGGTTCTAGTAAAGAAAGGCGACAAAGTAAAAGCCGAAGATTTAGTGGCTGAAACACTTTTACCTGGTAAAGTAGTGCCTTTCAATATGGCAAATAAATTAGGAGTTCAGCCAAATCTGGTTGAACAATTTTTAAAAGTAAAAGCTGGTGATGAAATCAAAGCCGGCCAACTTATGGCTGAAACAAAAGGTTTCTTTGGCATGTTTAAAACACCGATAAAAGCTCCTATTGATGGAGAAATTGAAAGTATTTCTAAAATTACAGGTCAAATGCTCTTACGCGAACCTCGTATTCCTGTGCAAGTAAAAGCATTTATCGATGGCATTGTAGTAGATGTTCTCGAAGAGGAAGGTGTAGTAATTGAAAATAAATCTGCATATGTTCAAGGTATTTTTGGTATCGCAGGTGAAACTACAGGTGAGATTAAAGTATTGGCAAAAGATGGATCTGACATTGTGAAAGCAAGCCAAATTGATGCATCTTGCAAAGGCAAATTGATCGTAACCGGTGCTATGGTAACACTTGATGTTATTAAAAAATGTCAGGAAGTCGGAGTTAATGGTGTTATCTCCGGTGGTATTGATGATGCAGATCTTAAAAAATTATTGGGATATGATATTGGTGTTGCTATTACAGGTCATGAAAAAATTGGAGTAACAATTGTTGTTACAGAAGGTTTTGGTGAAATTAAGATGGCAGATGCTACATTTGAACTTTTAAAAGAATTTGAAGGTAAGAAAGCATCAATGCACGGTAAAACACAAATTCGTGCCGGTGTGATGCGTCCTGAAATTATTATTCCTATTCCTTTTGAAGGTGAAGAATTGGTTGTAGAAGAAGCTAAAATGGCAACATTAGAAATTGGCTCTACTATTCGTGTAATTCGCGAACCAAATTTTGGTATGATAGGAAAAATCACAGCTTTGCCGGAAGAACTTACAAAAGTTGAATCAGAAACTTTGGTTCGTATTTTGGAAGCAGAACTTAATAATGGTGAAAAAGTAATAATTCCTCGTGCAAACGTGGAAGTTATTGAAATGTAATGTCATAAAATAAAAATAATAAAGCCCGGTGTTTGTTCATCGGGCTTTTTCTATAACTTTTCCTTTTATCTGGAAATTTGGTTATTTTTTACTTTTAGGATTACGAATGCCAATTTGAGAAATCGTTTACCATTAGAATAGCAAAAGAATTTTATAAACTCTGCCTTTATCAGAGGGATAATGATTTGCTCTACCGACATCACGCCCTTTTGCGCGATGCTGTGTGTTAGGCAACTATTTTTTTAATTAACCGCTTTAACATAAAAGAACCTTTTATTATTTGAAAACTGCGAAACCCAACTGGTGCAATTTAAGGTACCTGAAACATCCTCCTCAAACCCATAATAAGGATTGCTTGAGGAAAAAATCTTATAACCTGTTGCACCTTCTACTGCTGTCCAACTAATGATTATTGTTTCATTTTCTTTAGAAATTGTAACTTGATCTGGGGAAGATAATTTCGAAACTGTTACAAACATTGGAACACTAATTAACGAATCGAGCACTGAATTGCTTGAAATTATTAAATCAAACAAATATTCATCTGGACTTATTCCAGAAGCATCAAATTGAATAGAAATTGTTTCAGTATCTTCACTGGGGAATATATGTCCTGTTTGTTTAGAAAGAGAAATCCAATCGCTTGTAGTGGTTAAATTATAATATAATTCACCATCACCAATGTTATCTACTGTAAAATCATAATTAACGATTGTACCTTCAATTACGTTAACATCAATATTTATAGGAGTAACTTCTATTTGAGGAGTTGTTTTTTCTTCATTATATATATTCATTATTTCTTGGTTCGATAAAGCACGGTTATATAATCGTAGATTATCGATTTTACCATTAAAATAACCAATATCCATATAAGATTTTTTTCCAATTGTTGGATAAATTGAAGAAAAGGATTCAACATATTCAGAAGAATTGATAAATTCTTCATAAAAACCATCAACATAAATTTTAGAATTATTAACACCTTTAACCCAAAATACAGAATACCATTTATCTTGTTCCAGATCAATAGATGATATGTTTATATTTTCTACAGCTCCATTATATGCTGCAGAAAGGGTGTTCCCATTAATAGAAAAATCAATTGCATAGGAATCAATATTATTGGCTTCAGAATAAATCGTTTTTATAGAATATTCATCATTTAATTTAATCCAACATCCAATTGTCCAAGTATTATTTTCTGAAATTATTTTATTAGAAGAATCAATAATTATATGAGAATCTTCTCCATTAAAATAACACGCTTTATTACTTATGCCAAATCTATCACTGCAAGGTGTTATATTAAAAGATGTCCCATTATAACCGTTTCCACTTTCATCAATAGAATCATCATTAAGAGAATAAAAAGCGATTGGTGAATTATTAGCAATATTTTCCCTTGTTTGGTCAATAAACCACGTATAAGGTCTGAACCACTTAAAACCATCAGTTGTATTATCCCATAAATCCTTGCTTTCGATGAATGGAGGACTTGATGGGCTTGTTGACTGGACTCCACGACCTTGTTGATTATTTGAAGATTGACCCCAATTACCGCCAAAGGAATGCCAGTAATTTTCTAATTCGTCTGCATTAATTGAGTCCAATCTTGGTAAAATCTCAACTTGTTTACCTGTGGCATATGAACCTTTATAACCAAATTTTTCTATGTTTCCTGAGTTTAAATCACTATCAAAATATTGTGGAACAATCCACATTCCATCTCCGTAATGATAATCGTATGAAGAAAATAAACCTCCTTCATTTTCTGTTGACCCACTTGTGAAATATGTTGCGTGCGAGCTATTACATACATAAACTACAGGATGCAAATCAATTTTTTCAATATCAACCCAATCTCTACGTTTACCACTTTTTAAATGAGAAGATGTAGCAGCTGCAATTGGCATAAGTGATTGATAATTAGCTTGATTTAATGAATCGAAAACAATAGACATACCTTCCCAATCGCTAATATGATAATTATAAGTTCTGTTATTTTCATCCTCATCAAGATTATACAAATAATAAAACCAATAGGTTAATATTGTTTTACCATTTTCTTCACAGAAAGAGGCATAAAGTTGTGTATTGAATTGATCCGCATAATTATTGAAAAACTGCAACATATCATAACTATTTGGTTCATCTCCATTATTATTACCATTTGGTAATCTGAAATTTATGAAATTGCCATTTGCAGGATAGCTAACTGGCCAACCTGTAAGTGTAAATGATTCATTATATATTGCTAAATTATTTTTTGATGCTTGAGCTACATACTCATTAACAAATTCTCTGTTAAATATTGTAGTATTTCTTGTTGGATTATTAAGTAAAATATCAACTTCTTTAGGATAAAAGCTTTCAGGTCCAAACAAGTTTGAATGATAACCTCCGTCCAATTTTAAAATAGGTAAAAATTTTTCAGCTAAATATTGTTGTTGGACAAGGTTTAGTTCGTTATAAGCCTTATCAGCAACAACTTTTAGTTTATAATAGTCTGTATCATCATCAAACCAATCGTTTTCTTTAAAACCAATATTTAAGATATCTAAAAATGGTTCATTGGTATTTGTTTTTAAATAAAAAGAGGAGCCTGAAACTCGTTTAATTGTGTATATACTCCCTTCTATATGAGTTATACTTGCCTGGGTCCAATTTGAAAAATTATTATTCCATTTAGCATTATTTCCAGGGCTAATTTTTATTTTCCAATCATTATCATTTGATTGAAAATCAGTAATTTTAACTTTAATTGTTAGTTCCGTACTTTTATTTGGATCAATACTAAAACCATTATGAGTTACTGATACTATTTCGATTACAGCTCTTTCTTTACTCCAGATAGAGATAGCTAATACCATTAAGATTATTGATAAATATTTTTTTTTCATAGATTTTATTGGTTCCTTATATAAATTTATAGTTGCTAATAAGTCGCATTTGCCACTTTGAGCTTGGGATTGTGGGATATTTGTTCGTAGATTCAATTATTTTCCGAAACGAGCTACCAGTCCGTGAATAGACCCGATTACAAAACGTATTACGATTAAAAAAATCCTCCGCCTGAAAATAATTTAAATTGAAGAAGCCAAATGAACTCCCAAACAATTTTAAAAATTTCGGAACAGAAATATTTGTCTATCTTTATTTTTAGCTCGTAGTTCAGAATCAGATTTTGGAACCATTTTTACTGTTTATTTTTTTTAGTTAAATTTTGCTATTTTAAAATGATTTAACTCCTTAAAGATTAGAGAAAACCAACTCGTTAATGCATCATCATTAAAATTAATGATAGAATTCTCAGCTTAGCTAACGGTTCAATTTTTATCTGGAGTTTATTACAATATAGTCAAATTTCAATAAATACTATTCTTTTATTTTATTTCTCCGAGAAACGGATTATACATCATTATAGCATGATTTTCAACAAGGATTTTTTCGCTTTTTACACCATTCAATTCTTGTATTTGTATAATTTGATTATGTCGAGAATATCCTCCCCAAAATTGTTGTTTCATTAAATGGTTACGTTCTTCAATCTTATATTTTGTTTTAATTAATCTTTTACTTAATAATTCGCCATTCAAATGGGTTTTATCAAGCCATAGCTTAATTTGAAAAGTGTTATTTGTTTCATTTTTTACTTGTAAATCAATATAATTATAGGATAATGTTGCTCCAGCTCCAAAAGGAACTTTTCTATTTACATCGGGAAACACATCAAATCCATGTCTGTAACGTTCTGTGATTAATAAAGGTGAATGAGCATAAATCCAGAAAAGCAGATTCCCTAATTGGCACAAACCACCACCTATATCCTTATCTATTCTCCCCTGGTTTAAAATAAGGCCTTCTAAATATCCTTTCCTTTTTGTTGGTCTTCCAACAAGTTTCCAAATTGAGAAGGTTTCGCCTGGTTTTATAATAGTTCCGTCTATATGTTTAATTGCCAATTCAAGGTTTTTCCGTTTATTCTCTTGTAGATACATATCAACATCTTTTAATGGCCTAAGTATTAATGATTTGTGTTTAAATACAGAATTTTCTAATAAAAATGAACTTTTAGTACAAGCCCAGTTTTTTTTACCAAAATACCAATCAAATTTTCGCTTTAAAATATAATATTCTCTTCCTAATAATTGTCTTGCTGAACTTCTTTTTATAGGTTTATCTATTTCAGTCATTCTCCCTCCAATTATTTACATTTAAAGTCTTTTTTATAATTCATAACTTATTGCAATAAAATAAGTTAGAATTCACAAAATCATCTTGGCTACCTCCTAACCGATAAATAATTGTCTTATAGTCTTATAGGATAATAAATTAAAAGGAGCCAAGATGAAATATTCACATGTTATTTTACAAGATGA
>JAMOPB010000217.1 GCA_027064945.1 Candidatus Cloacimonadota bacterium | reverse complement strand
TGATCAATATTTACATCGCTTCCCAGCTTATTTACAACAAGCTGACATGGAAAGTAATGGTAAATCTGTAGATCGAAATGGAAAAAAGGTAACATACCAAACGGGTCAGATAATCTGGGGAGAACCGGGAACAAATGGGCAACACGCTTTTTTCCAATTGATTCATCAAGGAACAAAGATGATTCCGGCAGATTTTATTGCTGCTGCAAATTCTCATAATAATTTTGGTGATCATCATCAAAAACTTATGGCAAATTTCTTTGCTCAAACAGAAGCATTGATGATGGGAAAATCCGAGAAAATTGTCAGACAAGAATTGATTGATCTGGGAAAAAACAATGATGAAATTGAAAAAATCTTACCTTTCAAGATTTTTGAAGGAAATCATCCGACCAATTCAATCTTAATAAAAAAAATAACTCCTAAGAATTTAGGTGCATTAATTGCTATTTATGAGCATAAAATTTTTGTTCAAGGTGTTATTTGGAATATTTTCAGCTTTGATCAATGGGGTGTAGAGCTTGGTAAGCAATTAGCTAAAAAGATTCTACCTGAATTGGAAAGCAAAGAAAAATGTACTTCCCACGATAGTTCAACCAATAATTTAATAAATATCTTTAAAGAGATGAATGAATAAAAAAAACGAGGAAAATAATGAAAAAATATAATGTGATTTGCGATTTAGTAATGGTAACTTACGATATCGGACCAAGTTTATCGCCTTTTGTAGCACAAGTAATTGCTGAAATCAGGAAGGATAAAAAAGTAAAGCATCAGCTCACACCGATGGGTTCTGTTTTGGAAGGAGATTGGTCAGATGTTTTAAATCTTGTGAATAATTTATTCCTGAAATTTGCTCCGGATTTTGAAAGATTAGGACTTACTTTAAAGGTGGATTATCGAGCCGGCAAGGTGGATCGAATTGCCGGAAAAGTGAAATCTGTTGAGGAAAAGTTATAACTTTCCGGGAGACTTTTTTTATGAAAAAATATATAGGAGCAATTGATCAAGGCACTACCAGCACCAGATTCTTAATAATGGATCATGATTGTAATATTCTCGCATCCAGTCAAATGGAGCATAAGCAGTATTTTCCAAAACCGGGTTGGGTAGAACATGATCCGAATGAAATTTGGGAAAATACTAAAAAAGTTATTTTAGATGCGATGAACAAAGCGGGAATCCAAGAAATTTCCGCAATTGGCATTACAAATCAAAGAGAAACTACTGTTCTTTGGAATAAAGAAACAGGTGAACCATATTACAACGCAATAGTTTGGCAAGATACACGTACACAGAATATTATCCAAAATCTTCATAACAAAGCAAAGGAGATCTCACACAAAACAGGTCTTCCTCTTGCTACCTATTTTTCAGCTTCTAAAATAAAATGGTTTTTTGATAATATTCCAAACTTGAAAAAAGATGCTGCTGATGGGAAAGTTTTATTTGGTAATATCGATGCGTGGATACTTTGGAAACTTACCGGCGAGCATAAAACTGATGTTACAAACGCTTCCAGAACCATGCTAATGGATCTTAATTCATTGAAATGGGACAATGAGCTCCTGAAACTTTTTGATATTCCAAAAAACATTCTTCCCCAAATTTGCTCCAGTAGCGAAATTTATGGTTATACAAATTGTGTACTTCCCCATTCTGTCCCAATTAGTGGGATTTTAGGAGATCAACAAGCAGCATTATTTGGTCAAACTTGTTTCACTTCGGGAGAAGCAAAAAATACTTATGGAACAGGTTGTTTTTTGCTACTAAATACAGGAGATAAAATTGTTCATTCCCAAAATGGATTACTTACTACAGTCGCCTATAAATTAGGAAATGAAGATGTGAAGTATGCTTTGGAAGGCTCGATTGCAATTGCCGGATCTTTGGTGCAATGGATTAGAGATAATTTTGGATTTATCTCTGAATCAGCGGAAATTAATCAATTAGCGGAAAAAGTAGAAGATAACGGAGGAGTATATTTTGTGCCTGCATTTTCGGGTTTATTTGCTCCATATTGGGATAATTCGGCTCGTGGTGCAATTTTAGGGCTTACGCATTATGCAAATAAATCTCATGTTGCCAGAGCTGTACTGGAATCAACCGCTTTCCAAACAAATGATGTTTTTGCTGCGATGCAAAAAGATGCGGAAGTTAAATTGAAAAATCTAAAAGTGGATGGCGGAATGACAGCCAGTGAAATTCTAATGCAATTTCAAGCTGATTTGTTAGATGTGGAAGTTATTCGCCCTGAAATGACTGAAACAACTGCATTAGGAGCTGCTTTTGCTGCCGGATTGGCTGTGGGGTTTTGGGAAGGTACTGCTGAATTGATGAAATATTGGAAAATAAACAAAATCTTCAAACCGAAAATTGATAAACTTAAGCGAACAAAT